>NZ_JBITCL010000001.1:625309-649477 GCF_044453165.1 Streptomyces sp. NPDC051740
CACGATTGCCCGCAGTGACGGCACGATGCTGCGGCGCGACTGGCCGCAGTGACGGCGGCGGCGCTGCGGCACGACGGCCCGCAGTGACGGCGGTGACGCTGCGGCGTGACTGCTCGCGGTTGCGTCTACGTCGTGCCCGGGATCAGGCCTTCGTCGCTCAGGAGGTTCTGGACCTCCTCGAGTGTCGCGTCGGGGGACGGGAGGATCAGGTCGGAGGGCTGCAGGGAGTCGTCCGGCAAGGGCTCCCCGAGTTCGTGGACCTTGGCCAGCAGCGCCTGCAAGGTCGCGCGGAAGCCCGGCCCGTCGCCGTTCTCCATCTCGGCGAGCAGTTCCTCGTCCAGCTTGTCCAGCTCGGCGAGCCGGCTCTCGGCCAGCGTCACCTGTCCCTCCCCCATGATCCGTACGATCATGTCGCCCTCCTCGGCGTGGGCTACTGCTTGTCGAAGCGCGGAGTGTCCTGCGTCTGCTGCCGGTCCTGCTGCTGGCCGTTTCCGCCTTCGATGGCCTGCTGTCCGCCCGTGGAGCCACCGGCCAGCTCGGCCTTCATGCGCTGCAGTTCCAGCTCCACATCCGTACCACCGGAGAGCCGGTCCAGCTCGGCCTGGATGTCGTCCTTGTGCATGCCGGACTGGTCGTCGAGGGCGCCGGAGGCGAGCAGTTCGTCGATCGCGCCGGCCCGCGCCTGGAGCTGGGCGGTCTTGTCCTCGGCCCGCTGGATCGCCATCCCGACGTCGCCCATCTCCTCGGAGATGCCGGAGAAGGCCTCGCCGATCCGGGTCTGCGCCTGGGCGGCGGTGTACGTGGCCTTGATGGTCTCCTTCTTGGTGCGGAAGGCGTCCACCTTGGCCTGGAGGCGCTGGGCCGCGAGGGTGAGCTTCTCCTCCTCGCCCTGCAGCGTGGCGTGCTGCGTCTCCAGGTCCGTCACCTGCTGCTGGAGCGCGGCGCGGCGGGAGAGGGCCTCACGGGCCAGGTCCTCGCGGCCGAGCGCGAGCGCCTTGCGGCCCTGGTCCTCCAGCTTGCCCGACTGGGACTGCAACTGGTTGAGCTGGAGCTCCAGGCGCTTGCGCGAGGTGGCCACGTCGGCGACACCGCGGCGGACCTTCTGGAGCAGCTCCAGCTGCTTCTGGTACGAGTAATCGAGGGTCTCGCGCGGGTCCTCGGCCCGGTCAAGGGCCTTGTTCGCCTTCGCGCGGAAGATCATCCCCATACGCTTCATGACACCGCTCATGGGCTTCGCGCGCCCCCTTCTGACCGACTCCAGCTCCAGCACCTGCGACAGAACCCACAGTACGGGCCCCACATCCATTACCGCACTGTTCGGGGACGGATGCGCTCATCCCCAAGGACGACTGACCACCCTCCCGATCCGGCGTAGGGAGTAGGTGATCCCCGGGGCCGGCCGGCCGGACCACCCGGAGACCCGCACAACGTCCCCCTCTGTCCTTTTGGAGACGTCCGGTGTTGCCGGATCGTTCCCCATGGGGCTGGGGTCCAACCCCGGGCACCCCGTACCCTTGGGTTTTGTGTTCCGTAGCCGCGCCAAGGAAGAGAAGGCATCCGCCGCCGACAAGGCGACGCTGACCGACTCCCAGCAGACCCGTCACCCGGAGGCCCCGAAGGGCCGTCCCACGCCCAAGCGCAGCCAGGCCCAGAGCCAGCGCCGCAGCGTCGCCAACACGTCGATGTCGCGCAAGGACGCCGCCAAGCGGCAGCGCGAGGAGCGCCGTGCCGCGATGGAGCGTCAGCGCCAGGCGCTGGCCAGCGGCGACGAGCGCTATCTGCCCGCCCGCGACAAGGGGCCGGTGCGCCGGTTCGCGCGTGACTTCGTGGACTCGCGGTTCAACATCGCGGAGTACTTCCTGCCGATGGCCGTGATCATCCTGGTGCTGAGCATGATCCAGGTGCCGCAGCTGCAGAACGTCGCGCTGCTGCTGTGGCTCGTGGTGATCGTGATGATCGTCCTCGACTCGATCGTGACCGGGTTCCGGCTGAAGAAGCGGCTGGCGGAGCGCTTCCCCGACGACCGCCGGCGCGGCGCGGTGGCCTACGCGCTGATGCGTTCGCTCCAGATGCGCCGGCTGCGGCTGCCCAAGCCCCAGGTCAAGCGCGGGGAGCGGCCCTGAGCGCCACGCTCAGCGGGCTCAGTGGACTCTCCGGGCTGCGTGACGTCGTCCGGCAGGAGCTGGTGGCCCGCCAGCTGGAGGAACAGATAGCGGGGCGCTTCGCGGTCGGACGACGACTGCGGGTGCTCGACGTCGGCATGGGCCGGGGCGCGCAGGCGCTCTGGCTCGCCCGCGCCGGCCATCAGGTGACCGGCGTCGAACAGGACGCGGCGATGATCGCCGCCGCGCGGGAGGCCCTCGCCGGGGAACCGGAGGGCATCCGGGAGCGGATGCGGATCGTCGAGGGCGACGCCGGGGCCACCGGTGTGCATTTCCTGCCGGGCAGCTTCGACGTGGTGCTCTGTCATGGCGTGCTCATGTACGTCGAGGAGCCGGACGCGCTGCTGGCGGCGCTGGCCCGGATGCTGGCGCCCGGCGGACTGCTGTCCCTGCTGGTGCGCAACGGCGACGCGCCGGCGATGCGGGCGGGCCTGTGCGGCGACTGGGCGGAGGCGCTGGCGGCCTTCGACACGGAGTCGTACCGGCTGAAGCGGCTGACGGCGACGCTCGCGGGGATCGGGGCACCGCTGCACACCTGGTACGGCGTGCGGGTCTTCACGGACACGGCGGCGGACGACGCGGCGGTCCCGGACGACCTGGACGCCCTGCTCGCCCTCGAGGACCGGGCCGGCCGCACGGATCCCTACCGGGGGGTGGCGGCGCTGCTGCACCTGTGCGGGGTCCGGGGCTGATACCTCGGCCCCGGACGGGCGGGGGCACCGCGTTTCTTCTCGCCCCCGCCGCCCCTTCCCTTCCCGTCCCTGGGGGCTTCGCCCCCAGACCCCCTTCGCGCAGTCCCCCGCGCCCCTGAAGGGGCGCGGGGTCGTGCCGGCACGCGGCTCCGCCGCGTGGGCGCGGGCAACTACCCGCTCACCCGCACGTCCGGGTTCACGCCTCTTCCGCGTGGAGGCTCATCGGGCCGTAGATCTCCGTGGTGTCCTCCAGCAGCCGCACCTGATCCGCACCACCCTCCACCAGCGCCTTCCAGTGCTCCCCGATCCAGGACTCGGCGTCCCCCTGCGTGGAGAACTCCTCCGGCGGCACCGCGGGTTCGACCTGCGTCCCGTCGGTCTTCTCGAACCGCCACGTCCATGCCGCCATGTACGCCTCCCAAGAGTGTGATCACACCGGACCCAAGCCTAGTCGGACGGGCAGTCACCGTGGGGGCAGGTGAGAATCGGGGCGTGGAACTGACTCTGCTCGGCACCGGTGCCCCGGCGGGACTGCCCCGCCCCGACTGTCCCTGCGCCGCGTGCGCGTCCGCGCTCGGCGTGGACGCGCGGGCGGCCACCTCGCTGCTCGTGGACGGGGCGCTGCTGCTCGACCTCACGCCGGGCACCGCGTTCGCGGCCGCCCGCGCGGGGCGCTCGCTGGGCGGCGTACGCCAGGTGCTGTTGTCACACCCGCACGACGGCCCCGCCCTCGAGGTGCCGGCCGGGCTGCCGCAGCCGGGACGGGTGCCGGACGGGCGGGAGTTGGCGCTGCTGACGGGGCATCGGGTGCGGGCGGTGGCGCTGGACGCGCCCGGCACCGGGTACGCGGTGACCGGCCCGGACGGGCAGCGGCTGCTGTACCTGCCGCCGGGCGGGGCGCCGGCCGGTCTCGAGGGGCCGGCCGAGCCGTACGCCATGGTGCTGCTGGACGTCGTGGGGCGGCCGGACGCGCTGGCGAGGCTGCGGGAGGCGGGGGCGGTGGGCCCGGCCACGGATGTCGTCGCCGTCCACCTGGACCACGACGTGCCGCCGGGCGCGGAGTCGCGGCGCCGGCTCGCGGCGGCCGGGGCGCGCGCCGTGCCGGACGGGACCACGCTGGAGGTGGGCGCCTACGAGGACGTGCCCGACGTACCGCGGCGGACGCTGGTGCTGGGCGGGGCGCGCTCGGGCAAGTCGGTGGAGGCCGAGCGGCGGCTGGAGTCGTTCCCGGAGGTGCTGTACGTGGCGACCGGCGGGTCGCGCAACGGCGACACGGAGTGGGCGGCGCGGGTGTCGGCGCATCAGGAGCGGCGGCCGGGGTCGTGGCGGACCGTCGAGACGTGCGACCTGGTGCCGCCGCTGAAGGACGACGGGCCGCCGCTGCTGATCGACTGTCTGTCGCTGTGGCTGACGGACGCGATGGACGCCGTGGGGGCGTGGGACGACGCGGAGTGGGCGGACGGCGGGGAACGGGCGCTGCGGGACCGGATGCGGGAGCTGACGGACGCGGTGCGCGGGACACGGCGGACGGTGGTCGCCGTGTCCAACGAGGTCGGCTCGGGCATCGTGCCCGCGACCGCGTCCGGCCGCCGGTACCGGGACGAACTCGGGCGGCTGAACGCGGCGTTCGCGCGGGAGTGCGAGCAGGTGCTGCTGGTGGTGGCGGGGCAGGCGGTCGTCCTGCGGGGATGAGCCCTCGGGCGCGGTGCTACGGCTACGGCTACGGCTACGGCTACAGCTACAGCTACGGCTTCCGCGCGATGATCCGGTAGGCGTTGGCGAACGGGGTGTGCCGCACCACGGGCGCGAGGGCCAAATCCGTCATCGCCGCCGCGACCACCAGCGGGGTGCCCGCGCGGAGCAGCACCGCGCGCAGGTGCTGCTGGAACGGGGTCGGCGGGACGGCACGCCAGGGGGTGTCCGGGGCGGGCAGCGCGTGGGAGAGGGCCAGGGCGGTCAGGCCGGCCAGGTCGTGCGGTACGTGCGCGGCGCGGTGCCCGGCGGTGACGATGACGCAGCCGCGTTCCTCGAGCTCCGCGCGGAGGTTGCGCTGGGGCAGCAGGTGCGGCCGGCGGGGCTGGTCGTAGGGCAGCCACCAGCGGCCGAACAGGGCGGCGAAGGCGCAGCGCGGGTCCAGGGTCTCGATGAGCAGGTGGCCGCCGGGACGCAGGGCGTCGAGGGCCGCGTGGAGCTCCGCGCGGGGGTCGGTGGTGTGTTCCAGGTGGTGCAGCAGGCTGACGATGTCGTAGCGGCCGGCCAGCCGGGCCAGGACCCGCGGGTCGGTCAGCGACCCGATGTGGGCCTCCTCGACGCGGCCGAGCGTACGGGCCCTCTCGACGCGCGCGGTGAGGTCGGTGCCGTCGAAGGCGGTGTACGGGAAGAACTCCCGCGCGGTCAGCGGGAAGCGGGCGAGTCCGGTGCCGACGTCCAGCCAGCTCTCCGGTTCGCCGAAGGGGAGCATCGCGCGGGCCGCGCCCCGGTGGCGGTGCCGGACGGCGTGCAGGGCGAGGACGCGTTCGGTGGCGGGGTCGCGGGGGGCGCCGCGCACGGTCCGCCGGTAGAAGGCGAGGCCCTCGGCGGTGAGGCGGGGGTTCTGGAAGGTGTGGCCGCAGTCCCGGCACTCGTCGACGGTGAACAGGCCCGGCCGGTGCCGGCGCAGATCGCCCGTTCTCAGCCGGTTGCGCAGCCGTGCGGAGCCGCACCAGGGGCAGTCCCCGCGGCGCGGCTCGTGCACCCGGGCGGAGCCGTGGGAGGCGGGGATCGCGCGGGCTGGGTCGGTTGCGGACATGGGCGGCTCCCGGCGTGAGGGCGTACGGCACTCGGGGGCGACGTACAGGGACGGGTGGGACGGACGGAGGGATGTCCGGCAATCCACGGCAAAACGTTACGGACGGGAGGGCGTCACGGGGTGGAACGGCGCCGGGGTGGCGTGGTGGGGGTGAGGCCCCGCACGCGAGGCCGACCGGTGCGCCGTCGCGTTCGACGGGGGCCGGTACTGTTCGGCGAATGAGCTCGCTTAATCTCGACGACTTCACCGATCTGATCGAGCGTCCGGACGGCGGGGTGCGCCGTGACGCGGAGGCGCGCCGGGAGCGCCAGATCGTGCCGCCCGGATCGCTGGGCCGCCTGGACGACCTGGGTGAGTGGCTGGCGGCGGCGCAGTCCGCGGTGCCGGTGCGGCCGATCGAACGGCCGCGGGTCGTGCTGTTCGCCGGTGATCACGGGATCGCCGGGCTGGGTGTCTCCGCGCGGGCCGCGGGCAGCGCCGTGGAACTGGTGCGGGAGGTGCTGGAGGGCGGCCGTCCGGTGTCCGTGCTCGCCCGGCGGCAGGGCGTGCCGGTGCGGGTGGTCGACATGTCCCTGGACTGCGATCCGGAATCACTGCCCGAGGACGTCGTACGCCACCGGGTACGGCGGGGCAGCGGGCGCGTCGACATCGAGGACGCGCTGACCCCGGAGGAGACGGAGGCGGCCTTCCGCGCGGGGATGGCCGTGGCCGACGAGGAGGCCGACTCCGGTACGGATCTGGTGGTGCTCGGCGATGTGAGCGTGGGCGGGACCACGGTGGCGGGCGTGCTGGTGGCCGCGCTGTGCGGGACGGACGCGTCGGTGGTGACCGGGCGCGGCGGGCTGGCGATCGACGACCTGGCGTGGATGCGCAAGTGCGCGGCGATCCGGGACGCGTTGCGGCGGGCGCGGCCGGTGCTGGGTGATCAGTTGCGGTTGCTGGGGACGGTCGGCGGGGCCGACCTGACCGCGATGACGGGGTTCCTGCTGCAGGCGGCGGTGCGGAAACTGCCGGTCGTGCTGGACGGCGTGGTGACGGCGGCGTGTGCGCTGGTGGCGCAGCGGGTGGCGTTCCGGGCACCGGACTGGTGGCTCGCGGCGCACGACAGCGGCGAACCGGGACAGGCGAAGGCGCTGGACCGGATGGCGCTGGACCCTGTGCTGTCGCACGGTGTCACGGTCGGGGAGGGCGCGGGCGGTCTGCTGGCACTCCCCCTGGTCCAGGCGGCGGCGGCCCTGGCGGCGGAACTGCCGGAGGTTCCGGCGAAGCCGGAGGCTCCGGCGGCTCCGGCGGAGTGACAGGGCGGGCGCGAGAGGACTTCAGGTCAGCCCCGTTCCAAGGGGCGCGGTGTGGGGTCCGGTGTGCCGCCGAGCCAGTTCTCGACGGCCCGGCGGGGGCCGGACCAGCGGCGGTCGTGGTGGTAGGCACGCAGGATCGCGCGGGCCCGGGCACGCGGCCGGCGCCGGTAGAAGCGCCGGGCCCACGGCGACCCCGGCCGGGCCAGCCGCAGCGACCCGACTACGGCGACCGCCGGAATGACCACACCGAAGACGGCGACGCGCGCCTTCCCCTTGCTCAGGGCGATCAGCGCGAACAGGAAGTTCACCCCCACGCTCGCGGCGACACCCGCGCGGTTCTGGAGCTCCTCCTGGGACAGGTCGTTGACACCGAACGGCACGAACCCCGCCAGCAGCAGCCCGACCAGCGCGGCGGTCAGCACGACCGCCTCGACGCTCTTGCGCCCCGCCTCGGTCCAGTACACGTCGTCGAGGTGCAGGATGAGCGCGAACTCGTCCAGGACCAGCCCCGCGCCGATGCCGAACAGCACCGCGGCGAAGGCGGAGCCCAGCCCCTCCTCTCCGCTCGCCACCGAGCCGAAGCCGCCGACGACCGTGAGGACGACACCGGGCACGACGTGGTGGATGTGCAGTTCACCCGCCGTGACATTGCCGAAGGGCCCCTTCCCGGCCCGGATCAGACGGGTGATGATCCGGGTGATCACAAAGGTCAGGACGAAGGCGGCGAGCGCGAGGAGCAGCGGAAGCTTGCCCGGCTCGATGATGTTCCGATCCAGCCAATGTCCCATATGGGCACTTTATCCACAGCGGCCGCGGACGCCCCGGTGACCGCCGGGTAATCTGCGCCGGTGCCCGCACCCCCCTCCCCCTCCCCCGCCTCCGTCGCCGACGGCCTCCGCTTCGCCTTCGGCACCCTCACCGTGCTCCCGGTCCGGGTCCCCCGCTGGGACCGGCCGGCCGCGCGCGCCGGAATGCTGTGCGCCCCGGCGGCCGGCCTGGTGGTCGGCGCCCTGGCCGCCGCCACAGGGCTGCTGCTGCTGTTCCTCGGCGCGGGCGCGCTGCTCGCCGCCGTCGCCACCGTCGCCGTACCGGCCGCCCTGACCCGCGGTCTGCACCTCGACGGGCTCGCCGACACCGCGGACGGGCTCGGCAGCGCCAAGCCCGCCGAGGACGCGCTGCGGATCATGAAGCGGTCGGACATCGGCCCGTTCGGAGTGCTCACGCTCGTCCTCGTGCTGCTGGCCCAGGTGGCCGCGCTGGCGCAGGCGTACGGCCATGACTGGGCGCGGGGTGCGTTCGCCGCCGCCGTGTCGGCGGTCGTGGCGCGGCTGGCGCTCACCCTGGCCGCCCGCACCGGCGTGCCGCCCGCCCGCCCGGAGGGGCTGGGCGCGGCGGTCGCCGGGGTGGTGCCGGTGGCGGGCGCGGTGGGCGTCGCGCTCGCGGTCGCCGGGCTCGCGGCGGTCGGGGGCGCGCCCCTGGGGACGTACGACGTCCTGCGCGCCGTACTCGCGGTGGTCCTGGCCGTCGCCGTCGCCGAACTGCTGCTGCGGCACTGTGTCCGCCGGTTCGGCGGGGTCACCGGCGATGTGTTCGGCGGGCTCGCGGAGACGGCGGCGACGACCGCGCTCGTCGTCATGTCACTGGGCTGAGACCGCCTCGGGACCGGGCCGTCGTCACCGGACGAGGAACGCGGCGATCGCCGTGGCCACGCCGCTCGCCCCCGCCACGACCGCCAGGGCGACGCAGCGCGCCCTCAGCCGCCGGTAGCGGGCCTCGTACTCGGTGCGCAGCTCGGCCGCCCGGTCGCGGATCCGCACCAGTGTGGCCCGGGAGACGGCGATCCGGTCGGCCCGGTACACGCGTTCCACCTCTTCGCGCTGCGCGGTCGTCAGCCACGGCAGTTCCCCGGCGAACCGGTCGGCCTGCCGCCGGGCCTCCTCGACCTCGGCGGCCCACAGGAGGTGGCCTTCGAGCCGGGCCAGGCCGAGGGCGCTGTCCTGACGGGGGTTCACACGCTCCTCCACGTTCCGGGCCGTGTTCTCATCGCTGCTTGTCGCCGGGGGCCACGGTCACGGAGGTCCGGGGACGGTTCTCGCTGTCGTCGAGTGCGGCGATGTCCGGGTGGTGCAGGTCGAACGCCGGGGACTCGCTGCGGACCCTCGGCAGGGTGAGGAAGTTGTGCCGCGGGGGCGGGCAGGAGGTCGCCCACTCCAGGGAGCGGCCGTAACCCCAGGGGTCGTCGACGCCGACCGGCTTGCCGTACCTGGCCGTCTTCCAGATGTTGTAGAAGAACGGCAGCATCGACATGCCCAGCAGGAACGAGGCGATCGTCGAGACCGTGTTCAGGGCGGTGAAGCCGTCCGCGGCCAGGTAGTCGGCGTAGCGGCGCGGCATGCCCTCCGCGCCCAGCCAGTGCTGGACCAGGAACGTGCCGTGGAAGCCGACGAACAGCGTCCAGAAGGTGATCTTGCCCAGGCGCTCGTCGAGCATCTTGCCGGTGAACTTCGGCCACCAGAAGTGGAAACCGGCGAACATCGCGAACACCACGGTGCCGAAGACCACGTAGTGGAAGTGCGCCACCACGAAGTACGAGTCCGTGACGTGGAAGTCCAGCGGCGGCGAGGCCAGCAGGACGCCGGTCAGGCCCCCGAAGAGGAAGGTGACGAGGAAACCCAGCGCCCACAGCATCGGGGTCTCGAAACTCAAGGACCCCTTCCACATGGTGCCGATCCAGTTGAAGAACTTCACCCCGGTCGGCACCGCGATCAGGAAGGACATGAAGGAGAAGAAGGGCAACAGAACAGCACCGGTCGCGAACATGTGGTGCGCCCACACGGTCACCGACAGACCCGTGATCGCGATGGTCGCGCCGACCAGACCCATGTAGCCGAAGATCGGCTTGCGGGAGAAGACCGGGATGATCTCACTGACGATGCCGAAGAACGGCAGCGCGATGATGTACACCTCGGGATGGCCGAAGAACCAGAACAGGTGCTGCCACAGGATCGGCCCGCCGTTGGCCGCGTCGAAGATGTGCGCCCCGAACTTGCGGTCCGCCTCCAGGGCGAACAGCGCCGCGGCCAGCACCGGGAAGGCGAGCAGGACCAGCACACCGGTCAGCAGCACGTTCCAGGTGAAGATCGGCATGCGGAACATCGTCATACCGGGTGCGCGCATGCAGATGATCGTGGTGATGAAGTTGACCGCGCCGAGGATGGTGCCGAAGCCGGAGAAGGCCAGACCCATGATCCACAGATCGTCGCCGATGTTCGACGAATAGGCCTCGGTCGACAGCGGGGTGTAGGCGAACCAGCCGAAGTCGGCCGCCCCGTTGGGGGTGCCGAAGCCGGAGACCGCGACCAGCGAGCCGAACAGGTACAGCCAGTAGGCGAACATGTTCAGCCGCGGGAACGCCACGTCCGGCGCGCCGATCTGCAGCGGCATGATCCAGTTCGCGAAACCGGCGAACAGCGGCGTCGCGAACATCAGCAGCATGATCGCGCCGTGCATCGTGAACGACTGGTTGTACTGCTCGTTCGAGACGACCTGCAGGCCCGGCCGGGCCAGTTCGGCGCGCATCACCAGCGCCAGGATCCCGCCCAGCACGAAGAACCCGAACGAGGTGCAGAGATACAGCGTGCCGATCGTCTTGTGGTCCGTGGTCGTCAGCCACTTCACCACGACATTGCCGGGATGCCTGCGCCGTACCGGCAGCTCGTCCTCGTAGATCTCCTCGTCGAGTGAGCCCACCGTGCTCTTGTCCGCCACTGTCCACGTCCTCCTACGAGCTCGGGGGGAGTTCCCAAGGCAGCATGACGGGATGGTTCCCGGCTTTGTCCGAAGTCGGACGCCGTGGCGCGCTTTCCACTCGGCATTCGGGTGACGTCGAACTTCCGTGCCGGTGGCCGCCGCGCCCGCCGTCATGTCACCGGGCTGAAACGATCTTCCCGTCCCCCTGTGGGCCCGCCTTCCACGCCGCTAGCCTGATCGGTGACGGGACTCGGTCCCAGCAGGCCTGACGCCATGCGTCCGGTTCGTACTCCTTGAGGAGGGAGCTCAGCCCCAGCCGGCGGGAGTCGGCGCAGAAGCGGTCGGTGGTCAGCTCGTACTCGACGTGGAAGACGGCCTTGTCCGCCTCGACGAACGGGGTCGGTTCCGCGCACTCGCCGTACCGGACGCACTGTTCGTTGACCGCGAAGTCGAAGTCGTCGACCGGTTCGGGGATCTGGTCGAGGTCGTTCTTCAGGCCGACGGCCACACCCCGCTCGTGGGCGAGCCGGGCGATCAGCCGGTCGTAGCGGAGCTGGTCGTCGGCGGTGAGCGGGAACCCGCTGCGGTTGCGGTAGCCGCCCATGTTGTCCGGCTCCACCGCGTCGAAGCCCTTCTCCCGGCACATGTCGAGGCGCTCGGCCATGAGCGGCTCCAGTACGTCGGTACGGCGGATGTCGAGCCAGTGCTCGCCCTCCCAGCCGTTGCCGGGGCCGATCACCGACTCGGGGAAGTCGTCCGCGTCCGGGCGGAAGTCCTCCCAGGCGCCGGTGGAGAGGTGACAGATGACCTTCCGGCCGTCGCGGTGCAGTCTCGTGACCGTCTCCTCCGAGTGGTCGAAGCCGTCGATGTCGTGGACGGGGACGTCGACGGAGGTGTCGAGCCGTCCGCTGAGCTGCCACTGCCGGTCGGTGCCGGGCCGGGGCCGCCAGCGGTCACCGGCCTGCGTCGTCGGCGTCGGTGCCAGGTCCGGGTCCGGGAGCGGCCGTACAGGCCGCCAGCAGCAGGGCGAGCAGCGGAAGAAGGAGGAAGGGTCGTCTCACCGGGCGGTCCCCAGAACGGGCGGCGGTGTGATCGGCACCGCGGGCGGTACACAGGAACCTCAAGGATCATCGTCGTCGCCCCGGGTGCGGCGGCGGGGTCCGGGAGATGACCGCGGTGCCGCCACGAGGTGAACGCCCGCGAGAGTGAGCGAACGCTCACACGCGCGTAGGCTCGTGCCGAGTGTTCGCCGCCCGGGGACGACCCCGACGGCACCGCGCCCGTGTGTCGGAACTAGGGTCGGCTGCCGGGCCCGGTCGACCCACATCCTTCGGCCACAGCAACTTCACATCGGAAGCGAGATTTCACCACCGTGACTGCTCTCACTCTCAGCACCGCCGCGGTCCCCGGCCTGCGGGCCGACGCGATCGTGATCGGTGTCGCCAAGGGCTCCGCGTCAAAGCCGGGAGGTCCCGTCGTCGCACCGGGCGCCGAAGCCGTGGACCAGGCGTACGACGGCGGGCTCTCCGGCGTCCTGGAGACCCTCGGCGCGTCCGGTGCCGAGGGCGAGGTGACGAAACTCCCCGCGCCGGCCGGCTTCAAGGCGCCGCTCGTGGTGGCGGTGGGCCTCGGCGCCCGGCCCGAGAAGGACTCCGGCTACGACACCGAGGCGCTGCGCAAGGCGGCCGGTGTGGCCGCCCGTACCCTCGCCGGTTCCAAGAAGGCCGTGTTCGCCCTGCCCCTGACGGACGCCGCCGACGCCGGCGCGGTCGCCGAGGGCGTGCTGCTGGGCGCGTACTCCTTCGACGCCTACAAGGACAACGGCAAGAACGGCAAGGCGCCGCTCGCCGAGGCCGCGCTGCTCGGCGGCAAGCCCCGCGACAAGGCGTACAAGGCCGCGGTCGAGCGCGCCACCGCCGTCGCCGAGGAGCTGAACCGCGCCCGCGACCTGATCAACATGCCCCCGAACGACCTCGACCCCGAGGCGTTCGCGGCCATCGCCCAGGCGGCGGCCAAGGAGCACGGCATCAAGGTGCAGGTGCTCGACGAGAAGGCCCTGACCAAGGGCGGTTACGGCGGCATCCTGGGCGTCGGCGCCGGGTCGGCGTCGGGTCCGCGGCTGGTGAAGCTGTCGTACACCTCGTCCAAGGCGAAGAAGCACCTCGCGCTGGTCGGCAAGGGCATCACCTACGACTCGGGCGGCATCTCGCTGAAGCCGGCCGGGCACAACGAGACGATGAAGTGCGACATGAGCGGTGCCGCCGCCGTGTTCGCCGCGGTCGTCGCCGCCGCGCGGCTCGGCCTTGAGGTCAACGTGACCGGCTGGCTGGCGCTGGCCGAGAACATGCCGTCCGGCTCGGCGACGCGCCCGGGTGACGTGCTGCGCATGTACAGCGGCAAGACGGTGGAGGTGCTCAACACGGACGCCGAGGGCCGACTGGTCCTCGCGGACGCGCTGTGGGCGGCCTCCGCGGAGAAGCCGGACGCGATCGTGGACGTCGCGACGCTGACCGGGGCGATGATGCTGGCGCTGGGCAGCCGGACGTTCGGGATCATGGCGAACGACGACGCGTTCCGCTCCGCGGTGCACGAGGCGGCGGAGGAGGTCGGCGAGCCGGCGTGGCCGATGCCGCTGCCGGAGCACCTGCGCAAGGGGATGGACTCCGCGACCGCCGACATCGCCAACATGGGTGAGCGGATGGGCGGCGGGCTGGTCGCGGGGCTGTTCCTGCGCGAGTTCGTGGGTGAGGGGATCACCTGGGCGCACCTGGACATCGCCGGGCCGGCGTTCAACGAGGGCGGGCCGTTCGGGTACACGCCGAAGGGCGGGACGGGGTCGGCGGTCCGCACGCTGGTGCGGGTTGCCGAGCTGGCGGCCGCGGGGAACTTGCCCAAGGGCGCCTGATCAACCGGGGGTACGGGGAGTTGCGCGACTGCGGGTCCGTCGTGGCCGATCGCGCGGTTCCCCGCGCCCCTTTTTGGGTTGGCTGCGGCCCGGCCCCTTTTCCGCAGGCACCGCCCACCGGTCGCCCCCTCCCCCTCCGGCTGCGGGTCCGTCGTGGCCGATCGCGCGGTTCCCCGCGCCCCTTTTTGGGTTGGCTGCGGCCCGGCCCCTTTTCCGCAGGCACCGCCAGCCGGGGCGCGCCCCTCCAGGGGCGCGGGGAACCGCGCGAACAACACCCACCGACCCGCACCGACGGAATCACAGGGGCAGCACCCCCATCAGGGGCGCGGAGAAGGGCCGCCGGACCGGGTGGCCGGGGGGCGAGGGGGAACCCCCCTTTTGAAGAAGTGGGGTGTCTCACACCACGGCCCGGCGTCTCGTTCGGGTTCCACAAGTGCGAAGATGGGGCTCGGCAGGACAGGGCCCCATCCAAGGGCCGAGAACATAGAGCGGCCGGACACCAGCCGCCGACCGGTCACTGGAGACCGGCGTGGCGCACATGCATGGAGGACGTGACGTGGCGAACGACGCCAGCACCGTTTTCGACCTAGTGATTCTCGGCGGTGGAAGCGGTGGCTACGCCGCGGCCCTGCGCGGGGCGCAGCTGGGCCTGGACGTCGCCCTGATCGAGAAGAACAAGCTCGGCGGCACCTGCCTGCACAACGGCTGCATCCCCACCAAGGCCCTGCTGCACGCGGGCGAGATCGCCGACCAGGCCCGCGAGAGCGAGCAGTTCGGCATCAAGACGACCTTCGAGGGCGTCGACATGGCGGGCGTGCACAAGTACAAGGACGACGTGATCGCCGGCCTGTACAAGGGCCTGCAGGGTCTGGTCGCCTCCCGCAAGGTGACCTACATCGAGGGTGAGGGCCGGCTGTCCTCCCCCACCTCCGTCGACGTCAACGGCCAGCGCGTCCAGGGCCGCCACGTCCTGCTGGCGACCGGCTCCGTGCCGAAGTCGCTGCCGGGCCTGGACATCGACGGCAACCGGATCATCTCCTCCGACCACGCCCTCGTCCTGGACCGCGTGCCGAAGTCCGCGATCATCCTGGGCGGCGGCGTCATCGGCGTCGAGTTCGCCTCCGCGTGGAAGTCCTTCGGCGCCGACGTCACGATCGTCGAGGGCCTCAAGCACCTCGTCCCGGTCGAGGACGAGAACAGCTCCAAGCTGCTGGAGCGCGCCTTCCGCAAGCGGGGCATCAAGTTCAACCTGGGCACCTTCTTCCAGAAGGCCGAGTACACCCAGGACGGCGTCAAGGTCACCCTCGCCGACGGCAAGGAGTTCGAGGCCGAGGTCCTGCTCGTCGCCATCGGCCGCGGCCCGGTCTCCCAGGGCCTGGGCTACGAGGAGCAGGGCGTCGCCATGGACCGCGGCTACGTCCTGGTCGACGAGTACATGCGCACCAACGTGCCCACCATCTCCGCCGTCGGTGACCTCGTCCCGACCCTCCAGCTCGCGCACGTCGGCTTCGCCGAGGGCATCCTGGTGGCGGAGCGTCTGGCCGGTCTGAAGACCGTCCCGATCGACTACGACGGTGTCCCGCGGGTGACGTACTGCCACCCGGAGGTCGCCTCCGTCGGTGTCACCGAGGCCAAGGCCAAGGAGATCTACGGTGCGGACAAGGTCGTCGCCCTGAAGTACAACCTGGCGGGCAACGGCAAGAGCAAGATCCTGAAGACCGCGGGCGAGATCAAGCTCGTCCAGGTCAAGGACGGTGCGGTGGTCGGCGTCCACATGGTCGGCGACCGTATGGGCGAGCAGGTCGGCGAGGCCCAGCTGATCTACAACTGGGAGGCGCTGCCGGCCGAGGTGGCCCAGCTCATCCACGCCCACCCGACGCAGAACGAGGCGATGGGCGAGGCCCACCTGGCGCTGGCCGGAAAGCCCCTCCACTCCCACGACTGACGCTCTCGGGCATCGGACGCGACGACACAGACTTCCGCACTTTTAAAGGAGCAACCGAAACCATGGCGGTTTCCGTAACCCTTCCGGCGCTCGGCGAGAGCGTCACCGAGGGCACTGTCACCCGGTGGCTGAAGGCCGAGGGTGAGCGCGTCGAGGCCGACGAGCCGTTGCTCGAGGTCTCGACCGACAAGGTCGACACCGAGATCCCGGCCCCCGCCTCCGGCGTGCTGTCCTCCATCAAGGTCGCCGAGGACGAGACGGTCGAGGTCGGCGCCGAGCTGGCGCTGATCGACGACGGCACCGGCGCCCCTGCGGCCGAGCAGGCCCCGGCCGCCGAGCAGGCCGCCCCGCCGGCTCCCGCCCCGGAGCCGCAGGCCCAGCCCTCCGCCGAGCAGGCCGCCCCGGCCCCGGCGCCCACCGCCGAGGCCGCGGCCGGCGGCGGCTCCGCCCAGGGCACGGACGTGGTCCTGCCCGCGCTCGGCGAGTCCGTCACCGAGGGCACCGTCACCCGCTGGCTGAAGTCGGTCGGTGACACCGTCGAGGCCGACGAGCCGCTGCTGGAGGTGTCGACGGACAAGGTCGACACCGAGATCCCCGCCCCCGCGTCCGGCACGCTGCTGGAGATCGTGGTCGGCGAGGACGAGACCGCCGAGGTCGGCGCCAAGCTCGCCGTCATCGGCGAGGCGGGTGCCGCTCCGGCCGCCGCCCCGGCCCCGGCTCCGGCCGCCCCCGAGGCCCCGGCGCAGCCCGCGCCCGCCCCGGCTCCGGCTCCCGCCCCGGCTGCTCCGGCTCCGCAGCAGGCCGCCCCGGCTCCTGCCCCGGCGCCAGCTCCGGCTCCGGCTCCCGCCCCGGCTCCGGCTCCGGCTCCGGCCCCGCAGGCGCCCGCGGCCCCGGCCGCCGCCCCCGCCCCCGCCCCCGCCGCCGCCCAGGCGACGGACGACGGTGCCTACGTGACCCCGCTGGTGCGCAAGCTCGCCGCCGAGAACGGCGTCGACCTGTCCACCGTCAAGGGCACCGGCGTCGGCGGCCGTATCCGCAAGCAGGACGTCATCGCCTCCGCCGAGGCCGCGAAGGCCGCCACCGCCGCCCCGGCCCCGGCCGCCGCCGCTGCTGCGCCCGCCGCGAAGAAGGCCCCGACCCTCGAGGCCTCCCCGCTGCGCGGCCAGACCGTGAAGATGCCGCGGATCCGCAAGGTCATCGGCGACAACATGGTCAAGGCCCTGCACGAGCAGGCCCAGCTGTCCTCGGTGGTCGAGGTCGACGTCACCCGTCTGATGAAGCTGCGCGCCCGCGCCAAGGACGCGTTCGCGGCTCGTGAGGGCGTCAAGCTCTCCCCGATGCCGTTCTTCGTCAAGGCCGCGGCCCAGGCGCTGAAGGCGCACGCGCCGGTCAACGCCAAGATCAACGAGGCCGAGGGGACCATCACCTACTTCGACACCGAGAACATCGGTATCGCGGTGGACTCCGAGAAGGGCCTGATGACCCCGGTCATCAAGAACGCCGGTGACCTCAACCTGGCCGGCATCGCCAAGGCGACCGCCGACCTGGCGGGCAAGGTGCGGGCCAGCAAGATCAGCCCGGACGAGCTGGCCGGCGCGACCTTCACCATCTCCAACACCGGTTCGCGCGGTGCGCTGTTCGACACGATCATCGTGCCCCCGGGCCAGGTCGCGATCCTCGGCATCGGTGCCACGGTCAAGCGTCCGGCCGTCATCGAGACCGAGGAGGGTACGGTCATCGGCGTCCGCGACATGACCTACCTGACCCTCTCCTACGACCACCGCCTGGTGGACGGTGCCGACGCGGCCCGTTACCTGACGGCGGTCAAGGCGATCCTGGAGGCGGGCGAGTTCGAGGTCGAGCTCGGTCTGTAGTTCCGGCGGCCCCGCGAGGGGCCGGGGATCCCAACGAGGTCGAGCTCGGCCTGTGATCCCGTGACCGCTTGATCCGCGGTCGCCGACACGGTCGTACGGTGCCCCCGTCGGGGAAGCTCTCGAGGCTTCCCGGGCGGGGGCACCGGCGTATGGAACGTGTAAGTCTCGTCTCACCTGGGCGAAAGCGCCCCCGTGCGCCCCTCCCGGGCGGGCTCGCCGCCGTATTGTCTAAGCGTCAAAGCCCCCCGGGGGCCCGTGGGCCCCGCTAAGGAGCCCCTCATGACCGCGCCCGTCGTCCACTCGCTGCGCGAACAGATCCGCGAGCACATCCTGGAAGGGATCATCAGCGGACGCTGGCAGCCGGGCGAGCGGATCGTGGAGCGGCGGATCGCGACCGAGCTGGAGGTCAGCCAGACGCCCGTACGGGAGGCGCTGCGCGAACTGGAGTCGCTGCGGCTGATCGAGTCGGCGCCCAACAAGGGCGTGCGGGTGCGGAACCTCACGGCCGCCGACCTGGAGGAGAGCTACCCGGTACGGGCCGGGCTCGAGGCGATCGCGGCGGAGCTGGCCGCGGGGCGGCTGGCGGAGGACTGCTCGGCGCTGGAGCCGCATGTCGCCGCGCTGTACGAGGCGGACCGGTTGTCCGACGGGACGGCGCAGGTGCGGCACACCGTGGGGTTCCACCGGGAGCTGGTGCGGGCGGCGGGGAACTCGGTGCTGCTGCACACGTGGGAGGGGCTGGGGATCGAGGTGTTCACGGCGTTGTCGATACGGTGGCTGGGGACGGTGCAGCAGTCCTATGCGGAGGAGCACGAGGAGCTGGTGGCTGCGTTTCGGCGGCGGGATCCGTTGATCGCGGAGCTGGTCAAGGCGCATGTGCTGGGGTGCGCGCCCCGGGCGTGACGCCGGGAGTCTCTTCACCCCCGCCGCCCCTTCCCTC
This sequence comes from Streptomyces sp. NPDC051740, assembly GCF_044453165.1. Lineage (NCBI taxonomy): Bacteria > Bacillati > Actinomycetota > Actinomycetes > Kitasatosporales > Streptomycetaceae > Streptomyces > Streptomyces sp. NPDC051740. Next base: position 643,664 of record NZ_JBITCL010000001.1, read on the forward strand.
CCCGTCCCTGGGGGCTGCGCCCCCAGACCCCCATGCGCAGTTCCCCGCGCCCCTTCAGGGGCGCGGGGAACTGCGCGAGCAACCACCCACCCGCGCGTCCGGGGTCAAAGGGGCAGAGCCCCTTGAGGACGGTGGGGGAGGGAAGGGCGGCGGGGGCGAGGAAATGTCAGAGCACCACCCAGGCCCCGTTCTCCGCCGACCGCGCCATCGCGTCCAGCGCCGCCGCACTGTGCACGGCGTCGGCGAGAGTAGCCCCGTGCGGAACCCCCTCCGCGACGGAGCGCAGGAACCGGTACGCCTCGATCACCTTCAGGTCGTCGTACCCCATGGCGTTCGCCGCCCCCGGCTGGAACGCCCCGAACTCCCCGTGCCCCGGGCCGACATGGACCGTGCTGACGGGCTGGTCCTGGTAGCCGGTCCCCCTGCTGACGCCGAGTTCGTTCATCCGGCGGAAGTCCCAGAACACCGCCCCCTGGGTGCCGTGCACCTCGAAGCCGTAGTTGTTCTGCTCGCCGACCGACACCCGGCACGCCTCCAGCACCCCGCGCGCACCGGATGCGAACCGCAGCAGACAGCTGACGTAGTCCTCGTTCTCCACCGGGCCGAGCTCGCCGCCGGCCGCGCGGGAGTGACCGGCCGTGGCACCGACGGGCCGGGCCCGCTGGGGCAGGAAGACCGCGGTGTCCGCGGTCAGCGAGGCGATGTCACCGAGCAGGAAACGCGCCAGGTCCACGCCGTGCGAGGCCAGGTCGCCGAGCACTCCGCTGCCCCCGCGCTCCCGCTCGTAGCGCCAGGTCAGCGCCCCCTCGGGATGGGCCGCGTAGTCGCTGAAGAGCCGGACGCGGACATGGGTGACCGTGCCGATCCCGCCGGAGGCGATCAGCTCGCGGGCCGCCTCCACGGCGGGCGCGTTGCGGTAGTTGAAGCCGACCGCCCCCTGGACCCCGGCCTTGGAGACCGCGTCCGCGACCGCGCGGGCGTCGTCCGCGCCCAGGCCCACCGGCTTCTCGATCCAGATGTGCTTGCCGGCCTCGGCCATCGCGACACCGATCTCGCGGTGCAGGAAGTTCGGGGCGGTGATGCTGACGGCCCGCACCCGGGGATCGGCGGCCACCTCCCGCCAGTCGCGGGTCGTCGAGGCGAACCCGAACCGCTCGGCGGCCTCCTCGGCCCGGCCCGGCACCTCCTCGGCGACCGTGACCAGCTCAGGACGGAGGGCGAGCTGCGGATAGTGGTGCCGCACACGTGCGTACGCCTGGGTGTGCACCCGCCCCATCCAGCCGAATCCGACGACGGCGACACCCAGTGCGTCCACCATGAAAGCCTCTCTCCGGCCCGGTCCGTGTCCTGTCCGCTCACCTTCTGCGGGCACCTGGCGTCATGTCAACCTTTTGACAGGACAATCCACGCACCGAAGGCGATCACCGCAATACGGCGAACAAAATTGTTGACAATCTTGTTTGGCTAGATTTACGTTCGACAGGCACTCACTCAGGGAGGGCAACCATGCCGAACCAAGCCCGTCCGGGCACCGGGGAGCAGGCCAAACAGCTTGCGCTCGGGCAGCTGCGGGAGGCGATCCTGCACGGCGAGATGGCGCCGGCGCAGCGGCTGGTGGAGAACGAACTCGCCGAGCAGTTCGGCGTGACCCGGGCCAGCATCCGGGCCGCGCTGATAGAGCTGGAGTCCCAGGGGCTCGTGGAGCGGATCCGCAACCGTGGTTCACGGGTGCGGGTGGTGACCGTGGAGGAAGCGGTCGCCATCACCGAATGCCGCCTGGTCCTCGAAGGTCTCTGCGCGGCGAAGGCGGCGGCCGCCGTCACCGACGCACAGGTCGCCGAGCTCAAGGACCTGGGCACGTCGATGCGCAAGGCCGTGGCCGACGGTGAACCGCTCACCTACTCGGAGCTCAACCACGAACTCCACGCCAGGATCCGGGAGTTCTCCGGCCAGCTGACGGCCGTGGAACTCCTGGAGCGGCTCAACGCCCAACTGGTGCGGCACCGCTTCCAGCTGGCGCTGCGACCGGGGCGTCCGCAGCAATCCCTGAACGAGCATCTGGCCATGATCGAGACGATCGCGGCCAGGGACCCGCAGGCGGCCGAGGCGGCCGTCCGCGCCCACCTCACCAGCGTGATCGAGGCGCTGCGCGACTGACGCACGCACCGGGGCGGGCGTCACCTGTCACCAAGGAGATCTTCAGTCATGACGCATGCCAACGCGCCCGCCGCCGTCCCACGTTCGACGCTCGTCGTCACCGCGCACGCGGGGGACTTCGTGTGGCGGGCGGGTGGCGCCATCGCCCTGGCGGCCTCGCGCGGGGAGAAGGTCACCATCGCGTGCCTGACCTTCGGCGAGCGCGGCGAGTCGGCCAAGGCCTGGCGCGAGGGGAAGAAGCTGGAGGAGATCAAGGCGATACGCCGGGCGGAGGCCGAGGAGGCCGCCGCCGTCCTCGGTGCCGAGGTCCGCTTCTTCGACGCCGGCGACTACCCGCTGACCGCCACCCCCGAACTGACCGACCGGCTCGTCGAGGTCTACCGCGCCACCCAGCCCGACGTGGTGCTCACCCACCCCGTCGAGGACCCGTACAACGGCGACCACCCGGCCGCCAACCGCATGGCCCTGGAGGCCCGCGTCCTCGCCCAGGCCATCGGCTACCCGGGTGAGGGCGAGATCATCGGCGCCCCGCCCGTCTTCTACTTCGAGCCGCACCAGCCCGAGATGAGCGGCTTCAGGCCGGAGGTCCTGCTCGACATCACCGAGGTGTGGGAGACCAAGCGCGCGGCCATGGAGTGCCTCGGCGCCCAGCAGCACCTGTGGGACTACTACACCGACCTGGCCGTCCGCCGAGGCGTCCAGCTCAAGCGCAACGCGGGCCCCAACCTGGGGCTGCCGCACAGGACCATGGCCGAGGCGTTCATGCGCCCGTACCCGCAGATCGCGAAGGAGCTGGCATGAGCGGCGTCGTCGTCACCGACCCCCCGAAGGCCGAGTCCGAGGACGTCGAGGCGCTCGCCGGGTACGGCGTGGCCACGATCAGCGAGGCCATGGGCCGCACCGGGCTGCTCGGACCGGGGATACGGCCGATCCAGCAGGGCGTACGGGTCGCGGGCACCGCGGTCACCGTGCTCTCCTGGCCCGGCGACAACCTGATGATCCACGCCGCGGTGGAGCAGTGTGGCGAGGGCGACATCCTGGTCGTCACCACCACCTCCCCGTCCACCGACGGCATGTTCGGCGAACTGTTCGCCACCGCGCTGCAACGGCGCGGTGTGCGCGGCCTGATCATCAACGCGGGCATCCGCGACACGCAGGAACTGCGCGAGATGGGCTTCGCCGCCTGGTCCCGGGCGGTCTCCGCGCAGGGCACGGTCAAGGCCACCGGCGGCTCGGTGAACGTGCCGGTCGCCGTCGACGGGCAGGTCATCCGCCCCGGTGACGTGATCGTCGCCGACGACGACGGCGTGGTGGTCGTCCCCCGCGAGCAGGCCCGGGAGACGGCCGAGGCGTCCGAGGCCCGGGAGAACAAGGAGGCAGCCTCCCGCGCCGCCTTCATCGAGGGCCAACTCGGCCTGGAACGCTACGGGTTGCGCGAGAAGCTGAGGCAACTGGGCGTGACCTACCAGTCGTACGACGCCTACACGGCCGGGGAGCGGCCGTGACCGGCTCCGACGGGGTGCGCTGCACGCTGATGCGCGGCGGCACCTCCAAGGGCGGCTACTTCCTCGCCGACGACCTGCCCGCCGATCCCGCCGCCCGCGACGCCCTGCTGCTGCGGATCATGGGCAGCCCCGACCCGCGCCAGATCGACGGCCTGGGCGGAGCCCACCCGCTGACCAGCAAGGTCGCCGTGGTCTCCCGCTCGGCCGACCCGGACGCGGACGTCGACTACCTGTTCCTCCAGGTCGCCGTGGACACCCCCGAGGTCACCGACCGGCAGAACTGCGGCAACATCCTCGCCGGAGTGGGCCCGTTCGCCGTCGAGCGCGGGCTGGTGCCGGCCGGGGAGGACGAGACGTCCGTACGCATCCGCATGCTCAACACCGGTGAACGCGCGGTCGCGACCTTCCCGACCCCGGGCGGGCGCGTCGACCACACCGGCACCGCCGAGATATCCGGTGTGCCGGGCACGGCCGCCCCGGTCGTCATCGAGTTCCCGCAGGGCGACAGCCCGCTGCTGCCCACCGGCAACGTCCGCGACACGATCGCCGGCACCGAGGTGACCTGCGTCGACAACGGCATGCCGGTGGTGCTGATCCCGGCGGTGGCGCTGAAGGTCACCGGGTACGAGACGCCCAAGGACCTGGAGGAGGACGTCACCCTCGCCGACCGCCTCAAGGAGATCCGGCTGGCCGCCGGGCACCTGATGGGCCTCGGGGACGTCGAGGGCGCCACCGTGCCCAAACTGACCCTGCTCGCCCCGCCCCGGCACGGCGGCGCGGTCAGCACCCGCACCTTCATCCCGGTGCGCTGCCACACCTCCATCGGCGTCCTGGGCGCCGCGAGCGTGGCGGCCGGACTGCGCGTCCCGGGCGGGGTGGGGGAGGGGATCGCCCGGCTCCCCGGGTCCGGCGACCGGGTACGCGTCGAACACCCCACCGGCTTCCTGGAGGTCGACGTCCACGTCGACCCCGGCTCCGCCGTGGTCCGCCGCACCGCCGTCGTACGCACCGCGCGCAAGATCTTCGACGGCACCGTCTTCCCCCGGTCCGCCGAGACGGCACCGATCCCCGCACAACGCCCTGGAGGCACCCATGACTCCGCCGCTCGGTGACATCGCCCATGTCGGCCACGCCCAGCTCTTCACGCCCGACCTGGACGCCAGCGTCGCCTTCTTCACCGACTACCTCGGCCTGACCGTCAACGGCCAGGACGGCGACACCGTCTACCTGCGCACCTACGACGACTACGAACACCACAGCCTGGTCCTCACCGCCCGCGAACGGCCCGGCCTCGGCCGGCTCGCGCTGCGCACCTCCAGCGAGGAGGCCCTCCGGCGCCGGGTGGCCGCCCTGGAGGCGGCGGGCCGGCCCGGGAAGTGGGTCGAGGACGAGCCCGGCATCGGCAGGCTCTACCTCACCGCCGACCCCGACGGCCACGAGCACGCCCTGTACTGGGAGAGCGAGCACTACCGGGCCCCCGACGAGCTGAAGCCGGCGCTGAAGAACCAGCCGCAGGCCAGACCCAACCGGGGCGTGGGCGTCCGCCGCCTGGACCACATCAACTTCCTCGCCGCCGACGTGCTCGCCAACGCCGAGTTCCAGGAACAGCTCCTCGGCGCCCGGCCCACCGAGCAGATCCGGCTCGACTCCGGGAGGATCGCCGCCCGTTGGCTGACCTTCACCGACAAGTCGTACGACGTCGTCTACACCGAGGACTGGACCGGCTCCTCCGGGCGGTTGCACCACATCGCCTTCGCGGCCGACACCCGTGAGGACATCCTGCGCGCCGCCGACCTCGCCATCGACACCGGCGTGTTCATCGAGACGGGCCCGCACAAGCACGCCATCCAGCAGACGTTCTTCCTCTACGTCTACGAGCCGGGCGGCAACCGCATCGAACTGTGCAACCCGCTCACCCGCCTGGTGCTGGCCCCCGACTGGCCGCTGATCACCTGGACCGAGGCGGAGCGGGCCAAGGGGCAGGCCTGGGGCCTGAAGACCATCGCGTCGTTCCACACCCACGGCACACCGCCGACCGCCTGACGAGGACCGCACCACCGGGGGGGGGGGGGGGGGGGGGGGGGGGGGGGGGGGGGGGGGGGGGGGGGGGGGGGGGGGGGGGGGGGGGGGGGGGGGGGGGGGGGGGGGGGGG
>NZ_JBITCL010000002.1:0-185365 GCF_044453165.1 Streptomyces sp. NPDC051740
CTGCACGGCACCGCCGACCGCATCCTGCCCATCGAGTCCACCGGCGAGCCCTTCCACCGGGCGCTGCCGCAGGCCGAGTACGTCGTCGTCGAGGGTGCCCCGCACGGCCTGCTGTGGACCCACGCCCAGGAGGTCACCGACGCCCTCCTCGCCTTCCTCGCCAAGTAGGCGAGCCCCGCTCCGTCAGGCCTGGAACACCTGTACCGCCCGTACGCCGACAGTCGGCGTACGGGCGGCACGGCCGGTCGTCAGTCCGCCCCGTGACACTCCCCGTACGCCCGCCCCGACCCGCACCAGCACGCCGCCGACCGCTCCGGGGGCCACGCCACCGCCCGGCCCCGGGCCGCCAGCGTCGTGGCGTACTGCGGGAGCAGGGTCGGGTCGGTGGGGGAGGTGAGCTCCGAGGCGGCGAAGGCCTCGTAGGACGGGACCGTGCCCGTGACGATGCCCAGGTTCGGGGTGCCGGACGCGGCCAGTTCGCGCAGGGCCGCCTCTATGGCCGCGAGGTGCTCCTCGTAGGAGGGGTACTCCTCCGCCAGGGTCGGGTACGCCTCCGTCAGTTCCGCCAGTTCGCCGGCCGGCCAGTGCAGCACCGCCACCGGGAACGGGCGGGACAGCGCCTCCCGGTACGCGCCCACTTCCGCGCGCAGGCGGATGATCTCCGCCTCCAGCTCCACCGGGTTCTCCGAGCCGAGCGACCACACCCGCTTGGGGTCGTGGAGTTCGTCCAGGGTGATCGGGAGGGTGTGGACGGTGTCCGCGAGCGCGTCCCACTCGTCGTGGGCCGCGCCGAGCATCCTGCGCACGCGGTGGCGGCCGAAGAGGAGCGGGTGGGTGGCGCGCGGGGGCTTGTCGGCGCCGGTCAGGAGGAGGAGTACCGCCTGTGTGAACGTCTCGTGCGCCTGTTCCAGCTCGTCGTGCGCCTCCAGGGACTCCGCGACGATCACCCAGGGGGCCGCGACGCGCGGGGCCGCCGTGCGGATGCCGGTGATGATCGCGCGGGCCTCCGCCTCGTGGCCGTACTCCCAGAGGTTCGAGGCCTTCAGGGCCCGGACCAGGTACGGGTCGTCCAGCTCCTGGGAGGAGGCCAGCAGGCGGTCGTAGAGGGCGGTCGCGGTGGGGCGGTCACCGGAGAGTTCGCGATGGGCGGCGGCCCGCAGGAGCAGGGCCTCGGCGTCCTCGGGGTAGAGGTCGGCGGTCCGCTCCAGGCGGTCGGCTTCGGCGGTGTGGTCGACGTTTTCGGCAGGCGTGTCGGGGCGCATGGGGGACACCGTACTGCCGGAGGGTGACAAAGGTGAGACGACCGCGGGCCGGTACGGGGTGCGGGGCGGGGAGGCGAGGAGGGGCGGAAGACCGGTGACCGCCGCCGCGTGGCCGGCCGCCGGTCGGTGACCGGCCAGAAGTTGGCGCGTTCGGACGGGTTCCTTCATATCGTTCTCACAGAGAACGTCGTTAGCGTCGCGGGCATGACAAATCCCTTACATGAGGAGCCCGACAACGCCGTCGTCTCCCGCCTCCTGCCCCGCCGCCGCATGCTCGCCCTCGGCGGAGCCGGTGCCGTGGCCCTCACCGGGCTCGGGGCGGCGCACGCCCTCGCCCGCGACGCCTCCACCGGTGCCGGCGCCGTCGAGCGGGCCAAGGCCGCGGCGCTGGCCGCCGGCGCGTGCATGGAGCTGACCACCGAGCAGATGGAGGGCCCCTACTACCTCGACTACGAACTCTTCCGGACGAACGTCGTCGAGGACCGCACCGGCATCCCCCTCCTCCTCGTCCTGCGCGTGGTGGACACCGCGACCTGCGCACCCATCCGCGACTCGGCCATCGAGATCTGGCACTGCGACGCCTCCGGCGTCTACTCCGGCTACACCGAGAACGGCAACGGAGGCGGCGGCACGCCCCCGACCGACGCGCCGACGGGTACTCCGCCCACCGACGCTCCGACCGGTCCGCCCCCGGGCGGCGGGGGCGGCGGCCACGCCACCCCGACCGACGACCTCACCTGGCTGCGCGGCATCCAGATGACCGACCGCCACGGCTTCGTCACCTTCCGGACCGTCTTCCCCGGCTGGTACGCCGGACGCGCCGTCCACGTCCACACCAAGGTGCACACCGGCGGCACCCGCACCGCCGACGGTTACACCGGCGGACGCACCTGCCACACCGGCCAGTTCTACTTCGCCGAGGAGTCGGTGGAGGCCACCGAGGCCGTCGCCCCCTACTCGGCGAACACCGCGACCCGGGTCACCCTCGACCAGGACGGCATCTACCCGGGGACCGGCACGCAGGGCGGCCTGCTCGAGCTCGTCCACGACCGGCGGCACATCGAGCGCGGTGTCGTCGGCCACATCACGATGGCCGTGGATCCCGAAGCCACCAACGACGGCGACCTGCCGCCCGGGGGCCCCGCTCCCACCGCCTCGCCCTCGCCCTCTCCCTCTCCGTCCTCCGGCGCCTGACGCACCGGAGCCCCGGCACCCCGGACATCCGGGGAGTCGGGGCTCCGGCCCGTACGGCGAGTGCCCGGCCTGGGGAACCATCGTGCGCGTGCCGGACGTTGGAAGGGCGCGGGGTCCGGGCGGAACCGGGACGGTGCTGGAGGGGAGGGACGAGTGGTGCGCGGTCGTGTGGTGTGGTCCCCCGCCGTGCTCCTGCCCTTCGTGCCGGCCCTCCTGCTCCTGCTGCCGGCCGCCGGCGGCCTCTCCGTGGTCGACGTCGCGCTCGCCGCGACCGCCGCGGCCGGTACCGCGCTCGCCGTCTGCGCCCTCCTCACCGCCCGCCGCGCGCCCGCCGTGGCGCCCACGCGGGTGCGTACGGCCATACGCGACCGTGACCGGCGTACGGCCTTCCTGCCCCAGCGCGACCCCGACGCCAAGGGGCGCACCAGACCCCGGGCACCCGGACACGCCCTCCCGGCGACCGCCGCGTAGGGCGCTTCTTCCGTACGTCCACCACGCCCCGCTGCGGGTCGTCATGCCGTCCCTTCCGTACTTCCGGCACGACGAGACCCCCGGAGGGCTCACCCATGTCCGTCTTCGCCAGCCTGGTCGAGCACCTGGCCGACCTGCTCCAGCCGCTGTTCGGCGTCTCCGCGGCGGCTGCCGCGATCGTTCTGTTCACCGCCTTCGTACGACTCCTCGTCCACCCCCTGTCCCGGGCCGCCGCGCGTGGACAGAAGGCGCGGGCGGCGCTCCGGCCGCGCATCGCCGAGCTGCGGCGCAAGCACGGCCGCGACCCCGAGAAGCTGCAGCGCGCCGTGCTGGAACTGCACGCGCGGGAGAAGGTGTCGCCGCTGTCCGGGTGCCTGCCGAGCCTGCTCCAGCTGCCCGCCTTCTTCCTGCTGTACCACCTGTTCTCCAGCGAGACGATCGGCGGGCGGGCCAACGAGCTGCTCGGGCACCGGCTGTTCGAGGCGCCGCTCGGCGGCCGGTGGGCGGACGCGCTCGGGGACGGCGGGGTGTTCGGCGGGCCCGGACTCGTGTACGTCGGGCTGTTCGCGGTCGTCACCGTGGTCGCCTGGTTCGGGTACCGGCTGTCCCGGCGGATGACGGCCGCCCATCCCGCGATGCCCGCGGCCGGTGAGGGGGAGCAGGTGCCGGGGCTGGGGGCGGTGACCAAGGTGATGCCGTTCATGTCGTTCTTCACGCTCGTCACCGTCGCCGTCATGCCGCTGGCGGCCGCGCTGTACATGGTGACCAGTACGACGTGGAGCGTGGCGGAGCGGGCCGTGCTGTACCGCTGAGCGCGGGGCAGGGCGGGGGTGCCCGTCGGCTGACGGTTGTGGGGTGGTGAGGGCTGGGTGTGCGCAGTTCCCCGCGCCCCTGGGGAGTTGGGGTTGCCGTTGGCCGGCAGCTGTGGGCTGTCCTCGCGGTCCAGTACGTGAACGGGGTATTGCGGAGTGGAGCGCGGGATCGGAGGATCGACCAGTCCTCCGATGACTGTGCCCCGCCGCATCCGGGCCGTGCTCATCGGGCGGGCCCGCGATCGAGGGAGACGGGAATCATGAAGCTGCTGCGAGTCGGTACGGCGGGACAGGAGCGGCCGGCGCTGCTCGACGACGAGGGGACCCTGCGCGACCTGTCGGGTCTCGTCGCCGACGTCGACGGGACGCTGCTCGCCGACGAGGCCGCGCTCGGCCGGATCCGGGCCGCCGCCGACAGCGGGGAGCTGCCCGCGCTGGACGGGGAGGGGCTGCGGGTCGGGCCGCCGGTGGCGCGGATCGGGAAGATCGTCTGCATCGGGCTGAACTACCACGACCACGCCCGCGAGACGGGGGCCGAGCCGCCCGCCGAGCCGGTGGTCTTCTTCAAGGCGGCGGACACGGTCGTCGGGCCGGACGACACGGTGCTGGTGCCGCGCGGGTCGGTGAAGACCGACTGGGAGGTCGAACTGGCGGTCGTGATCGGGCGTACGGCGCGGTACCTGGAGTCGGCGGAGGAGGGGCTCGCGCACGTCGCCGGGTACGCCGTCGCGCACGACGTCTCCGAGCGGGAGTTCCAGCTCGAGCGGGGCGGGACCTGGGACAAGGGGAAGAACTGCGAGACGTTCAACCCGCTGGGCCCGTGGCTGGTGACGGCGGACGAGGCCGGCGATCCGCAGGACCTGTCGCTGCGGCTGTGGGTCAACGGGGAGCTGAAGCAGGACGGGACGACCGCCGAGCAGATCTTCCCGGTGGGCGAGGTCGTGCGGTACGTCAGTCACTTCATGACGCTCTATCCCGGTGACGTCATCAACACCGGGACGCCGGCGGGGGTGGCGCTGGGGGAGCCGGAGCCGAAGCCGTTCCTGCGGGCGGGGGACGTGGTGGAGCTGGAGATCTCCGGGCTCGGGCGGCAGCGGCAGGAGTTCAAGGACGCGTAAGCGCTCCGCTGGGAAGGCGGGCGACCACGGGGTGGGGAGTTGTGGTTCGTTGTCGGCTGCGGGTTTGTCGTGGCTGGTCGCGCCCGCGCGGCGGAGCCGCATGTGGACACAGCCCCGCGCCTCTTTAGGTGGGTCGACTCGCGTCAGTGGAGAAGTGGGGCGGCGCCTGGCTTCCCGCGTCCCCTCTTTCCGCATCCATAGCGCGGTGTTATCGCCAAGTGTTAGTACCCCTGTTCGGGGTTCCTCCGGGATTCTGGGCGTGCTCATGGTGAACTTGCCGTCGGCAGGCGGCGGTTCGTCGTGGGCGCGGCCCATGGGGCCGTCACCCCCACGCGTACACGTCCAGGCGACGTGTCTCCCCGAATCGAGGAACCTTGCGCATAACAAGGCTCGTTCCCGCTCTCGCCGCGGCGGCGGTCTCCGTCCTCGCGCTTCTCGTCCCCACCGCGACCGCCACCGCGGCACCGGCACCCCCGACCACCAAGGCCCCGCAGCCCATCATCGGCGGCGGGTACGCCTCCAGCGGTCCCTGGGCCGCCCGGCTGTTCTCCAACGGCAGGGAGACCTGTTCGGCCACGATCATCGCCCCGACCTGGATCCTCACCGCCAAGCACTGCGTCACCGGCGGCGGACTGTCGTTCCGCATCGGCAGCCTGGACCAGCACAGCGGCGGCACCGTGGCCAACGGCGTCCAGACCTACACCCACAGCGCGGACCTGGCACTCGTCCGCCTCGACCGTTCCGTGCCGGCGACCTACGCCGGACTCGGGCAGCCGGGCACCGTGCGCGTCGGACAGAACGTGCAGGTGTACGGCTGGGGCGCCACCTCCCGGTGCGGCTCGGAGGCCAACTGCCAGTCCCGCTACCTGAAGGTCGCCAACGTCACGGTCACCAGCGGCTGCAGCGACGCCTACGGCGGCTCCGCCATCTGCGCCCGCCGGGGCGACGGCATCACCGCCGGCGGCGACTCCGGCGGCCCGATGATGGCGAACGGCGTCCAGGTGGGCGTCGCCTCCACCAGCGACCGCCAGACGACCACGGCGTACACCAACGTGACGGCGTACCGCTCCTGGATCCAGTCGATCGCCGGCGTCTGAGCCGTTCCCGCCCCTTCCCGCCCCTTCCCCGTCCCGGGCGGACACCGGGCCCTCACCGCGTCGCGGCGAGGGCCCTTCACGGCGGGGCGGGCCTCAGTCCGACGCGGCGGGCCCGCGGTCGGCCAGGAACCGCTCCAGGACCTCCACCACGAAGCGGTGGTCCTGGAGTTGGGGGAGGCCCGAGACCGTCACCGCGCCGATGACGCCCACGCCCTCCACCGTGATGGGGAAGGAGCCGCCGTGGGCCGCGTAGGTGTCGGGGTCCAGGCGGGAGGACGCCTCGAACGTCGTGCCCTTGGCCCGGTGGCGGGCGCCCACCAGGTAGGAGGCGGAGCCGTAGCGCTCGACGACCCGGCGCTTGCGGGCGATCCAGGCGTCGTTGTCGGGGGCGGAGCCGGGCAGGGCGGCGTGGAAGAGCTGCTGGCCCGCGCGGTGGATGTCGATGGCGACGGGGGCCTGGCGCTCGCGCGCCGTCTCCACCAGCAGGGAGCCGAGCGCCCACGCGTCGTCGTACGTGAACCGCCGGAAGACCAGGCGGCGTTCCTGGGCCTCCAGCTCCTCCACGCTCGGCGTGAGTTCCGGGGTCTGCTTCGGGGTGGTCACAGCGTCACCGTCACCTTCTCCAGGGCCGAGCGCCGCGCGGCCTCCAGTACGTCCAGGGCGGCGGCCGCCTCCCGCGCGGTCACCGGGTTGGGGGCGCCCTCCAGCAGGGCCTTCGCCACGGCCGCGTAGTAGGCGGGGTAGTCACCCGGGAGGGTCGGTACGAGGCTGCCGCCGCCGGTCACCGGGGACTCGCCGGCACCGACACGGCCCCACAGCTCCTCGGGTTCCGTGCCCCAGCCGGCACCGGACGCGCCGGGGCGCAGGCCGTCGCGCAGGGCGGCCTCCTGGGGGTCGAGGCCGTGCTTGACGTAGCCGGCCTTCGAGCCCAGGACGCGGAAGCGCGGGCCGAGCTGGGCCGTGGTCGCCGAGACGTAGAGGTGGGAGCGGACGCCGCCGGCGTGCGTCAGCGCGATGAACGTGTCGTCGTCGGTCCGCGCGCCGTCGCGCCGGATGTCCGCCTCGGCGTAGACGGCGGTCACCGGGCCGAAGAGGACCAGCGCCTGGTCGACGACATGGCTGCCGAGGTCGTAGAGCAGACCTCCGATCTCTGCGGGGTCGCCGGACTCCCGCCAGCCGCCCTTGAGCTGCGGGCGCCAGCGCTCGAAGCGGGACTCGAAGCGGTACACGTCGCCGAGTCCGCCCTCGTCGATCAGCTTGCGCAGGGTGAGGAAGTCGTTGTCCCAGCGGCGGTTCTGGAAGACGGAGAGGAGCAGGCCGCGCTCCTCGGCGAGGTCCGCCAGCTCGCGCGCCTCGGCCGCCGTGCCGGAGAGCGGCTTGTCGACGACGACCGGCAGACCGGCCTTCAGGGCGGTCGTGGCGAGCGGGACGTGCGTCCTGTTCGGGGACGCGACGACGATCAGGTCCAGTTCGCCGGCGCGGGCGAACAGCTCGTCCGGGGTCGCGGCGACGCGTACGTCCGGGAACCCGTCGCGGGCCTGTTGCTGCCGCTCGGGGTTCGAGGTGACCACCGTGTCGAGCGCGAGGCCCTCGGTCGCGGCGATCAGCGGGGCGTGGAACACGGAGCCCGCGAGGCCGTAGCCGACGAGGCCGACGCGGAGGGGAGTGCCAGTCATGGCTCTACTTTCGCAACGCTGTTGCCAAAGTGCAAGCAGCGGAGAGAATGGCCGGGTGAACAGGACGAACGACGGCATCGGCGGGGCGTACGGGACGTACGGGGCGCACGGGGCCCCGCTGGGGGTGAACCTGCTCGCCCTGCGCAGCCACAACACCGCGCTCGTGCTCGACTTGTTGCGGACCGCGGGGGCGGAGGGGATCAGCCGGCTGGAACTCGCCGAGCGGACCGGGCTCACCCCGCAGGCGGTCAGCAAGATCACGGCCCGGCTGCGGGCGGACGGGCTCGCGGCCGAGGCGGGGCGCCGGGCGTCCACGGGCGGCAAGCCGCGCACGGTACTGCGACTGGTCCCGGAGGCGGGGCACGCGGTGGGCGTCCACCTGGACCGGGACGAGGTGCGGGCGGTGCTGGTCGACCTGGACGGGACGGTGGTGGACCGGAGGCGGGCGCCGCTGGACCTGGGCGCGGGGGAGGAGGCGGTACTGGCGCGGGTGGCCGGGGTCGTCGAGGCGCTCCGGGTGCCGGGGGCGGGCGGGGCGGACCGGGCTCCGCTCGGGGTGTCGGGCGGGGCGGGCCGGGCTCCGCTCGGGGTCGGGGTCGCGCTGCCCGGGCCGCTCGACCACGAGAAGGGGGTGCTGCACCGGGTCACCGGCTTCCCCGAGTGGGACGGCTTCCCGCTCCGGGACGCGCTGGCACGGCGGCTCGGTGTGCCGGTGGTCGTCGACAAGGACACCAACGCGGCGGCGCTGGGGCTGGCGGTCGGCGGGGAGGGGGGCTCCTTCGCCTATCTGCACCTCGGTACGGGGCTGGGGGCGGGGCTGGTGATGGGCGGGAGCGTGTACCGGGGGGCCAGGACCGGCGCCGGTGAGTTCGGGCACCAGGTCATCCAGCTGGACGGGCGGCCGTGCGGCTGCGGGGCTCGCGGGTGCGTCGAGGCGCTGTGCCTGGACGCCGTCGCCCGCGGTGACCTCGCCGAGGCGGCCAGGGTGCTGGGGGCGGGGGCGGCGAACCTCGTCGGGCTGCTCGACATCGATCTGGTGCTTCTCGGGGGGCGCACCGTGGCCGCCGCGCCCGAGGCGTTCGTGCGGGGGGTCGGCGCGGTTCTCGCCGCACGGGCCCGGCGTGAGGGCGGGGGCGACGGGGGTGTGCCGGTGCGGGTCGCGCCCGGTGGGGTGCAGGGGGTCGCGGAGGGGGCGGCCCAGTTGCTCCTCGCCCCGCTGTTCGGACGGGGCGAGGCCTGACCGGGAGGCACCGGCCCTCGTGCGGCTGAGGGGCGCGGGTGTCGCTCGGCGGCGTTGTCCCCCGGGTGCCTCCCAGGTCCTTACCGGCCGTTTCGGACTCGGTCCGCTCCAACTCGCTCGCAGCGACATCCGCCCGCGACGACTCCGGACGTCATGCCGAAACGATCAGCAAGCCACGAGAACGCCACGGCCCACCTCTTCCGGAGACCGTGATCGACGTCATCTCCGTGAACCACGTGCGCGCGGGGACCGTTGTACGGCCGGATGCCCTCGAGAAGCGACAGCTGGACGCGGCGACCATGACCGCGCTTCCACGGGCGACGACGGGAAAGAGTACTCATGAAACTGACAGTCAAGACCGCGGTGGTAGGGGCGGTCCTCGCCTCCACCGCCGTACTGGCGGCTCCGGGAACCGCATCGGCCGATGAACCCGTGACCCGCTGTGAAGAAGGCCAGATCTGCCTCTACGACGGCCACAACCTCACCGGGAGCAACCTGCAGCTCCAGTACCGGGTGGACATCCCCAACATCGGCTGGGCGTGGAACGACCGGGCCAGCTCGGTGTGGAACCGCAGCGAGGGGTTCGTCTGTGTCTACACCGATGCCGACTACTACGGCTACCACTTCAGCATCCCGCCGGGTGGGAAGCAGGAACTCCTGTTCCTCTACGACAACGCGGTGAGCTCCCTCGAGTACGGTGGCTGCGGCGGCTGAGCCGGCTGGTCGACCGAACCCGCCATCCGCCCGCGCTTCGAGGGAGGATGGCGGGACGTGGCCCGAACCCCAGGCCGAAACGATCGGTTGAGGCGCTGGGGGAGGCAGGACTGTCCGCGGTCATCTCCCCACCGCGCAGGCGTCCCCGTTCAGCATGAACCTCGGCGGTGGTGCCGTGTCGCCCGTGTGTTCCGCGAGGTAGCCCAGGGTGATGCCCGCGCCCGGCGCGATCGCGGCGTTGTGGGTGGCGTCGGACGCCGTGACCACGTTGCTTCCCTGGGTCAGGTCCGTGTTCCAGTCGGAGACGACCGTCTGGCCCAGGGCCAGCGGGAACTCCAGTGTCCAGCCGTTCACCGGGGTGTCGCCGGTGTTGGTGACGGTGAGGTCGACCGTCATGCCGGTGCCCCAGGCCGTCACCGTACGGTCCACCCGGCAGGTGGGTTCCTCCCGCGAGAAGGACACCTTGTGCAGGCCGCCGGGCAGGTCGTTGACCACGTAGAACTCCCCGTCGGCGGTCGTGCCGACCGACGTCACCTGCGTGGGCGTCTCACCGATCTCGGCCTGCTCGTAGCCGCCCCGCCCGTCGGGCCGCAGCGCCCAGACCGTGGACGAGCAGTAGTCGGTGGCGATGTACGTGCCGCCCACCAGGTCGGCGTACTCCCGGCCCCGGTACACGTGCCCGCCGATGACCGAACAGCCGCCGGTGTAGGGGGAGTAGGTGAAGACCGGCTCGGTGTACTCCTCGCCGGGGCCGCAGTCCCCGCCCGTGAACCTCTCCAGGCCCTCGTAGCAGGACCAGCCGAGGTTCAGTCCGCCCCGGCCGGGGGCGAGATGGTCGATCTCCTCCCAGCGGCCCTGGCCGACGTCGCCGATCCACATCGAGCCGTCGGCCCGGTCGAAGGAGAACCGCCACGGGTTGCGCAGCCCGTACAGCCAGATCTCCGCGCGGGCGCCGGGCGTGTCCACGAAGGGGTTGTCGGAGGGGACGCAGTACGCGAGTGAGCCGCACGCGCGGCTCACGTCGATCCGCATGATCTTGCCCAGCAGGGTGTCCAGCCGCTGTCCGGAACGGAAGGGGTCCCCGGAGCCGCCGCCGTCGCCGATGCTCCAGTACAGGTTGCCGTCGGGGCCGAAGGCGAGCTGGCCGCCGTTGTGGTTGCTGTACTCGGCGTGCTCCTGGGAGAGCAGGGGCTCCAGACGGGAGTCGTCGAGCCGGTAGCGGGCGACGGTGACCGCGCCGTCGGGCAGCGCCGTGTACGCCAGGTACAGGTCCTGGCTGTCGGCGAAGTCGGGCGGGAGGGCGATGCCGAGCAGGCCGCGCTCGTTGCCGGACTCGTCGACGGACGGGGTGATGTCGATCAGCGGGGTCCGCTCCAGACCGGTGTCCGGGTGGTAGACGCGGACGGTGCCGGACTTCTCGGTGATGAACAGCCGGTCCGTGCCGTCGTCGGGGGCGGCGATGGCGGTGGGCCGTCTCAGCCCGGAGGCGACCTGGGTGGTGGTCGCGCCGATCGAGGACAGGGGGACGGCGGACGCGTCCTCCTCCGCCGCCGCGGTGGCGGACGGGACGAGGGCCGACACCACCGCGAGCAGGGCGCACAGGACGAAGGCCGGACGGAGCCGCACCTTAAGGGCATGTATATGACAAGCCACGATCTCCTTCTTTCCGTGTGCTGTCGGCGGCCGATGAACGGGGCTGTGGGGGCACGGGCGGTCGTGGGAGCGCTCCCGTCACCTCAGGCTGCGACGCACACGACACAGCGGCAACACATGTTCGCGCCACTTTCGCGCCGCCTGACGCGAACGCCGCCCCCGCCCCGCCGCCGCCGAACCACCCGCCCACCCGCCGGCCGAGCCGTATCCGGCATTCCCCCAAGATCCGGGTCTGTTTAGGCTGGGGCGCACGCAGGACCGCGCACGGCAGGAGATCCCGCACATGGCAGACCGCAAGCCGATCGAATCGTGGCTCACCGACATGGACGGGGTGCTGATCCACGAGGGTGTACCGATCCCCGGCGCCGACGCCTTCATCAAGAAGCTGCGCGAGTCCGGGAAGCCCTTCCTGGTCCTCACCAACAACTCGATCTACACCCCGCGCGACCTGCACGCCCGGCTGCGCCGCATGGGCCTGGAGGTGCCGATCGAGAACATCTGGACCTCCGCCCTCGCCACCGCCAAGTTCCTGGACGACCAGCGTCCCAGCGGCTCGGCGTACGTCATCGGCGAGGCCGGTCTGACCACCGCGCTGCACGACATCGGCTACATCCTCACCGACCACGAGCCCGACTACGTGGTCCTCGGGGAGACCCGGACGTACTCCTTCGAGGCCATGACGAAGGCGGTCCGCCTGATCAACGACGGCGCCCGCTTCATCTGCACCAACCCCGACGAGACCGGCCCCTCCACCGAGGGCCCGCTCCCGGCGACCGGCGCGGTGGCCGCGCTCATCACCAAGGCGACCGGCAGGCAGCCGTACTTCGCGGGCAAGCCCAACCCGCTGATGATGCGCACCGGCCTCAACACCCTCGGGGCCCACTCCGAGAGCAGCGCGATGATCGGCGACCGGATGGACACCGACGTGCTGGCCGGCATCGAGGCCGGGATGCAGACGTTCCTGGTGCTCACCGGGCTGACCCGGACCGAGCAGGTGGAGAACTGGCCGTACCGGCCGTCCAAGGTCGTGGACTCCATCGCGGACCTCGTCGATCTGATCTGACACCGACGTTCACCCGTACGGAGTAATCGCCGCGCTCGCGAGGATGCGGCCCGGGACCCCGCGCGGGACCCTCCAGATGTCTGGAGGTGCACGATGGGTTCCGACGAGGAACGCTGCCCGTCCGGCACCGGGCGGCTGCTCGCCGGTGTGGCCTGGGCGGTGCTGCTGCTCGGGCTGTGGCTGTGGGGCCGTGAGCGAAGTGACGTACCCGCCGGGATGTCCGGGACCGCCACCGGTGACATGGCGGCGGCCGGACGGCCTCCCCGGATCGAACTGCCGCCCGCGCACCGCCCCTTGGCCGCCGCGGTGCCGCGGCGCCTCGACATCCCGGCCCTCGGCATCCACGTACCGGTGGTGGCCGACGGGTACGGCCGGCCGGACACGGTCGGCCGGCCCGCGGACGGGGTGACACCGGGGGAGCCCGGCACCGCGCTGCTGGTGGGGGCGGCCGCCCTCCACCCCGTGGACGCGCTCGAGCCCGGCCAGGAGATCCGGGTGACCCGCGCGGACGCCGCCGGGAGCGCCGAGTTCACCGTGGAGGACGTCCGGGTCCTCTCCCACTCCCCCGAACGGTTCGACACCCGGCGGACCCCCGAGCCGCGCCGCGCGGGACGGGCCGAACTCCGGCTGGTCGCCTGCGCCGGGACCCCCGACCGGACCACCGGCGGCTGCACGGCCGACGTCATCGTCTCGGCGTATCTGACCGCGACCGGGCCTTGAGCACCGGTGCCCACCCACCCGGCCCACCCACCCGGCCCACCCACCCGGCCCACCCACCCGGCCCACCCACCCGGCCCACCCACCCGGCCCGGCCGGCCGGGCCGGTCCCCGGAGGCCGTCGGCCGGGCCGGTCCTCGACCGCGCGGGGTCCGGGCCGCGGGAGTGACCCGGCGGCCGGCCGCGGGAGTGACCCGGCGGCCGGCGCGGGAGGCCGCGACGGCCCGTGGTGCGCACGACTCCGGAACGAAGGACGTGCCGGGCCCAGGGGCGGATCGACGCCGAGTCCGGGCCCGGTCGCGTTCCGTGATCCCCGCAGGTGATCCCCGCCGGCGGCCTCGCCGCCGGCCCGTACCGCACGACCGGGAGCGCCTGTGCCACCGGGCTGTAACAGCCTGCGGACAAGGTCGGGTTCGGCCTCGTGGGCGTCGCGGGACGTATGTCAGGATTGGGGCTCGGAGCACATGGAACAAGTGCACCCAAGGGGGGCTTGATGTACGGCAGCAGGGGGGTCGGGGCGTTCACCGGGGGGCGGGCGTCCGCGGTGGTGCTGGGGGCAGCGCTACTGGTGACCGGGTGTTCGTCCTCGGACGACAAGGGGGGTGCGGACGCCGGCGCGGGGATCACCCAGCAGCCGAGGGAGTCCGACCCGTTCTGGGTCAACCCGGACGGCAACGCCGCACGGCAGGTCGCCCGACTGGTCGAGGACGGCAGGAAGTCGGAGGCCGACCAGATCCGCAAGATCGCCCAGCAGCCCGTCGCCGAGTGGATCAGCCCGGAGAACCCCGAGGAGCAGGCCCGCGGCTTCACCGAGGGCGCGGAGAAGGCGGACCGCACCGCGCTGCTGGTCCTCTACAACATCCCGCACCGCGACTGCGGCCAGTACTCGCAGGGCGGCGCCGCCGACGGCGACACCTACCGCGACTTCGTCGACAGTGTCGCCAAGGGCATCGGCGACCGCCCGGCGACCGTGATCCTCGAACCCGACGCGGTACTGCACCTGGTGGACGGCTGCACCCCGGACGAGTTCCACGAGGAGCGCTACGACCTCCTCAAGGGTGCCGTCGCCAAGCTGAAGGGCCTGGAGAACACCAAGGTCTACCTGGACGCGGGCAACGCCGGCTGGGGCGAACCCGACCAGATCCACGAGCCGCTCAAGTGGGCCGGCGTCGACCAGGCCGACGGCTTCTCGGTGAACGTCTCCAACTACTACTCCACCGAGGAGTCCATCGCCTACGGCAAGCAGCTCTCCGCCAGGATCGGCGGCAAGCCCTTCGTCATCGACACCAGCCGCAACGGCAACGGCCCCTACACCGAGGGCGCGGCGGACGAACGCTGGTGCAACCCCCCCGGCCGGGCCCTCGGCGAAACCCCGACGACGAAGACGTCCGACCCCCTGGTCGACGCCTACCTGTGGGTGAAGCGCCCCGGAGAGTCGGACGGCGAGTGCAAGGGCGGCCCGAAGGCCGGCGAGTGGTGGCCCGAGTACGCCCTGAAACTGGCCCAGGGGTCGGAGACCTGAGGGGCGCGGGGCTGTGACATGTGCGGCTACCGCCGCGTGGGCGCGAGGAACCACAGCGCTCCCGCGCCCCTAAGCACCATCCGCGGGAGCGCTAAGGCACTTGCACCCACTGCGCCTTACTGGGCACACCCTCCCCGTCGTTGACGAACAGCATGTACCACCCCGACTGAACCAGGTTCCCGCTCTCGGGCACCGTCACAGTGATCTTGTCCCCGTCCGCCTCGAAGTCCAACGCGACGGACCGCTGATCCACGTCCGTGACGTGAGTGGACGCACTGGGCCGGATCAGCCGCACGCTCTTGACCGACGCCGCGTCCGCGGAGGTGAACGTGCCGGACCCACCGCGTTCGATGGTCTTCGGCCCGCCCGACAGGTCGGGCTGCTCGTCGTCCCCGTACAGGTACGGCGGCGTGTAGATCTCGATGCGCTGTTCGAACTCGCCCGGCTTGGTGTTGGCCTTGTCGGCGTAGAGCGAGTCGGAGCCGAAGACCATCACGCGGCCGTCGGGCAGCAGGACCGAGCCCGAGTGGTAGTTGCGGCCCACCAGCGGGTCGGCGACCCGCTTGAACTCGTTCTTCTCCGTGTCGTAGATCCGCGCCTCGAGGATGTTGGAGTCGCTGCGGCCCCGGTAGTCCTCCGAGCCGCCCGTGACCAGCACCTCGTCGTTCGGCAGGACCGACGCCTGCGGGTAGCGGGTGCCCTTGTCCAGTGACGGACCGTCGACGAACTTCGGGTCGTCCGCCTTGAGGTCGACGATGCGGGTCTTCTCGCTGGAGAGCTGGGACTCGCCGACCCCGCCGCCGCCGATCACCATGTACTTCTCGTCCTGCGCGGGCGGCAGCAGCACCGTGCCGGACGTCTCCATCATGTCCGGGTCGCTCAGCCCGGGGATCTTCTCGAACTTGTTGGTCTCCACGTCCCAGACGCCCGGCTCGCGGCCCACGTCGTCCGGTCCGTAGCCGGCGTTCGAACCCGAGTAGAAGACCTTGCCGTTCTGCATCAGGAACAGCGCCGGGTACGTCGGGAACTGGCGGACCTTGTCGGTGTAGGTCCACTCCTTGGTCTCCGGGTCGTAGATCTCGTTCTTGCCCGGGACGAGCTGGCCGATGTCGTCGAGGCCGGAGACGCTGAGGATCCTGCCGTCGCTCAGGGTGGTGAGCGTCGGGTACCAGCGGGCCTCCTT
The DNA here is from genome assembly GCF_044453165.1 of Streptomyces sp. NPDC051740. Classification (NCBI taxonomy): domain Bacteria; kingdom Bacillati; phylum Actinomycetota; class Actinomycetes; order Kitasatosporales; family Streptomycetaceae; genus Streptomyces; species Streptomyces sp. NPDC051740. The sequence continues at coordinate 15,723 of NZ_JBITCL010000002.1, forward strand.
CATCGGGTCGACCTTGATGTACTTCTCGGCGACCGGGTCGAACTCGTAGGCGTCCCGGATGCCCTGGAAGTCCTTCTTGTCCAGGGCGAGCTTCTCGGCGATGCCGTACGTGTTGCGCGCGTCGGCGCCGGTCAGGCCCTGCACCTCGTAGTTGTCCTGGGTGCCGGTCTCGTACTTGGCGCCTTCCTTCTGCGCCTCGACGTAGATGCGGCCGACACCCGGGGTGTTGCCCAGGAACTCGCCGGTCTCCGGGTCGAAGTTCTTCTCGGCGCGCGGGACGAGCACCGGGTCCTTCGAGACGAAGGTCTTGCCGTTCTCCTTGCCGGTGAACTCCGTGCCGGCGGGCAGGGTGATCGGCTTGTCCGGGTTCTCGTTGTGGACGAGCATCAGGCCGCCGGCCTTCTTCACGTCACCCTTGAGCTTCTCGTACCGCTTGGTGCCGCCCGCGATCAGCAGGTTGCCGTTGGCGAGCTGGGTGTGGCCGGTGCAGAACAGGTCGGTGGGCGTCGGCACCTTCTTGACGGTCCCCTTGACGGGGTCCCAGATCCGGGTGTCGTACTTCTTCGCGTCGAAGTTGTCCTGGTCGTTGCCCGACCCCGCGACGAGCAGCACCTTGCCGGTGCGCAGCAGCGCCGCGTGGATGGTGTTCTGCCGGTACTCCTCGGGGAACTCGACGATCTCCCACTTGCCGTTCTCGGCCTTGTACCCGGGCTGGTCGATCTTGTACTGGTGGTATTTCTCGGTGCCGAAGCGGTACAGCCACGGCCCGTTCATCCCGGCCAGCGCCAGCACCACCGCCGTGCCTATCGCGAGCCGACGGGCGCGACGGCGGCCTGCACGGTCCTTCATTCCTTACGTCCCCCAAGTCCACCAAGGGCGATCTGCATGGTCTGGTCGTTCCCGGGGGCCGCGCCCCCGGTGCCCGCGGCGGGCCCGCCGTGCGAGGCGGCCCACTGGGGCCGGTCCTGCGGGGCGTGCTGCTGCGGCATCTGCGGCGGCGGCGCCTGCGTCCGGGGTTCCTGCCCGGCGTCCGGCTGCCCGCCCCCGGCGCGGGCGCCGGGCTTCTTCCGGTCCTGCCGCATGCCGTGCCGCCAGGCGAACATCGGCGCGGCGGTGATCAGCAGGGCGAAGGTCGCCCAGATCACCATCGCCGGGTGCGAGTGCCCGTAGACGAAGCCCGCGGTGAGGGAGCCGGCGAAGATCAGGATGAAGTACCAGTGGTACCGGAAGGTTCCGAACCAGGTGTCGGGGCTGGCCGAGTCGCCCTTGGGCGTGACCACGAACTTGCTCTTCCTGCGCAGGACGGAGTCGATCAGCGCCTTGGCGTAGAGCGGCGCCGACAGCGCGGACATCACCATGCCGGCCACGCCGCCGGAGCCCTCCGGCTCGTGCGGCGAGACGTTGTGGCGGCGGTTCCAGACGTACAGGCCGATCTGCAGCGCGGAGGCGTTGCCGTAGAGCATCAGCCAGATGGTGGGGTCGATGTTCACACCCGAGGCGCCCAGGCCCAGGAACAGCGCGCAGCTGATCGCCGCGAGGATCCAGTTGAGGGCCGACATCGGATAGAAGATGATCATCATCGTGTAGTTGAAGAGCTTGCTCGGCGGGAGCGAGTGGAAGCCCTTCCAGTACTGCCCGATGATCGTCTCGTACGTACCGCGCGACCAGCGCATCTGCTGGGTGAAGAAGTCGGTCCAGGCGTTGGGGCCCTCACCGACCGCGAGCACGTCCGGGGTGTAGACCGAGCGCCACCTCCTGCCCGTCGCCGGGTTCCTGTGGCGGTGCATCTCGAAGCCGGTCGCCATGTCCTCGGTGATCGAGTCGTACAGACCGCCGATCTGCTTCAGGGCCTTGATGCGCACCGCGTTGGAGGTGCCCACGAACATCGGCGAGCCGTAGCGGTTGCCGGCGCGCTGGATCAGCGCGTGGAAGAGGAACTGCTGGGACTCGGCGGCCTTGGTGACGAAGTTGTCGTAGTTGCCGTACACCTGCGGGCCGATGACGAAGCCGACGTCCGGGTCGCGGAAGAAGCCGAGCATCCGCTCCAGGTAGTTCGGCAGCGGCACGTGGTCGGTGTCGACCGAGGCGAAGTAGTCGTAGTCGTCGCCGTGCGCGTCCAGCCAGGCGTTGTAGTTGCCGTGCTTGGTCTTCGCGCGGTGCGCGCCCTTCGCCTGGTTCCACTTCGCGACGCCCTTGCGGGAGAAGTGGCGCACGCCCAGGCGCGCGCAGACCTCCTTCACCTCCGGGTCGTCGCCCTCGTCGAGCAGCCAGACGTGCATCAGGCCCCGGTGGCGGATCCTGACGGCCGCCTCCAGGGTCTTCGTCACCATCGCCAGCGGCTCCTTGCCGGGCACGAAGGAGGTGAGGAAGGCGACCCGGGTGCCGGTCTCGGGCACCACCGGGATCGGATCGCGGGCGACCAGCGTGGCGTGCGCGTTCGACAGCACGTTCATGCAGCGGAAGAGCTCGATCAGGCCGATCGAGACGAGCATGACGATGTCGAGGGCGGGCAGCCACTCGAACTCCACGTAGTCCCGCTCGGTCCAGTGGGAGGGCTGGAGCAGCCAGAACAGCAGCACCAGCGACAGCACCGGGGCGGCGGCCAGCATCAGCGCGATCCGGATGCGGTGCGGCTCCTGGCCGATCAGCGAGCGGTACTGCACCTTGTACGGTCTGTTCGGATCCGGCTGGGTGAGGGGGCCCGCGAGCCGGCTGTAGTGCTCGTAGTCGTATCTCGGCAGCGTCTTCCTGATCCGGCGGAACGCTCCCGTGTTCCAGTTGCGGTGGCCGGGCACCCTGAGCTGGGTGGTCCGGGACGGGTCGTCGTCCCTCTGGGCGCCCGTCGGCGTCGACGTCATGAGTCATCCCCCCAACACACGGCGGTCGCCGCGTGCTTCGTCGCTTCCTTACGTGCGGTCCGGTCCCCCTCGACCGTCACGGACGTATCGGTTGTGGACCGCTGTCACCACGTCGCCCACACCTTATAGACACGGCACGGCGCTGTTCCGGTTGCATGATGCCCCCCTCGGCATCGCTTCATGAAGCGGGACCCTCGTCCCGCATCACCAGCAACCGGTTTCTTGCCCCCCAACCGCCGCGAATCCGCAGCAACTCGAAGAACCCAGGTTCTACGGTGCCCATCATGATCGCAAGATACGAAACACGGTGTTCACCGGTGATACGGGATCATTGTGAACCGTGGGGAAGAGCCGTGGGGCCGATGTTGCATACGTGCGCCGAGTGTGCTGCGTTCAACGGCCGCGAGGAGGTATTCAGCCAAAAACCGACGGGCCCCTCGTATGCACGAGGAGCCCGTCGGGTCGGTGCGCCGCCAGGGACTCGAACCCCGGACCCGCTGATTAAGAGTCAGCTGCTCTAACCAACTGAGCTAGCGGCGCGCGCTGACGGCGTAACTCTACAGGACCCCGGCGGGTGCTCCCGACCGCCGGCGGCCGGGCGCGGATCATGGATCACTCCCGGTCCCGCCGCCCGTACATCGTTCGGACCGTCAACATGCGCGTGCGGGGGACGGTTGCGAAACTGACCGTCGTGCACGGACGTGGTGAAATCGACCGGGAGTGTGAGGGGAATCGCATGGAGTCTCCGGTATTCGAGGAAATCGATCCGGGGGACGACTGCGACTGCCCCGGCTGCGCGCACTGGCGGCGCGTTCTGCCGCATTCCCGGACCGGCCGCTTTCCCGGCCACCCGGCGGCGGCGCACCGGACCGCTCTCGTCGCGGCCGTCGCGGCGTCGGCCGCGGTCGCCGCGCCCGCGGTCGCCGTCCCCCAGGTCCAGCGGCCCGCCGGTCCGGACGTTCCCGCAGGTGACGAACCGGGCACCCCGCAGGGGACGCGGGCTCCGCTGCACGGTCCCGGCGGTCAGGCGGTCCGGCCCGCGAGCCCCGCACGCCCCGCGCGGGTGCCCGCGATCACCCGCGCGGACATCGTCGAGCGGGCCCGGAACTGGGTCACCCGGAAGGTTCCGTACGGCGTGGGGTCCTACTGGTCCGACGGTTACCGGCAGGACTGTTCGGGTTATGTCTCGATGGCCTGGCGACTGCCCGGGAACGAATGGACCGGCAGCCTCGGGAAATACGCCGAGAGAATCACCAAGGACGAACTCCAGCCGGGCGACATGCTGCTGTTCCACAATGCGGCCGACCCGTACGGCGGATCACATGTGGTCCTTTTCGGCGGCTGGACGGACACCACCCGATCCCAGTACGTCGCCTACGAACAGACCGCGCCGCACACCCGTCGGAAGACCACCCCGTACGCCTACTGGAACAACTCCGCGCGCTATGTCCCGTACCGCTACAAGGGGGTGACCGACGGTGCGGCGGGGGCGGGGGCGTCCCTCCCGACAGGCCGGATCCCGTTCCCCGGAGCGGCGTATTTCGGCCCCGGCGCGGAGAACGAGTACGTCGCCGAGCTCGGCCGGATGCTCGCCGCCCGCGGTGCCGGGCGCTTCTACCCCACTCCTTCCGGACCGCGCTGGACGGACGCGGACCGCGGGGCGACCCGGGCGTTCCAGGAGGCCCAGGGGTGGCGGGGCGCGGCGGCGGACGGGCTGCCGGGGCCGCTGACCTGGGAGCTGCTGGTGACCGGCGGGGGCCGGGACGTCCAAAGTGGAGATTCCGCTTCCGGTTCGCCCGGGGTGCCGGGCTATCCGGGCCGGGCGTCGTTCCGGCCGGGCGCCGTCAACGACCATGTCACGCGGCTCGGGAGACAACTGGTGGAGAAGGGGTTCGGCCGGTACTACACGAAGGGCCCGGGACCGCGCTGGAGCGAGGCCGACCGCCGCAATGTGGAGGCCTTCCAGCGGGCCCAGGGCTGGCGCGGCGGAGCGGCGGACGGCTTTCCGGGGCCGGAGACCTGGCGGCGGCTCTTCCTCTCGTGACGTCCCTTCACGGCATCCCTGGAAGTGACCGGTGTGACGCATCTGGCGCGGAGGCTGGAGGCCCGCATGACCACGACGACATCCCCGATTCCTGAGAACATCCCCGAGCCCAAGGGGCCGGCGGACGCCGGCTGTCCGGACGGCTCCCCGGACAGCCGTCCGGACAGCCCTTCGGACGGCTCGGCGGCTGCCCGGCCGGTCCGGCTGATCCACACCGGGTCCACCACCGAGATCCCCGTCCACCTGCTGTTCCGCGACGCCCCCGAGCCGGCGCCGGTGCGGCTGCGGCCGGCGGTCGTCGCCCGCCGGGCGGACGCGGACGGGAAGGTTCCCCAGGGCCGGGGAACGGGAGAGCGGGCCCGGTCGGTCGTCCCGCGGGTCGACCCCGAGCTGGTGGAGCGGCCCGCGCGGGTGCTGCCCGGCCTCGCGGGGGTGCTCGCCGGGATGTGCGGGGTGGCCGGCTGCGCGGTCACCTCGTGGTGGGCGGGCGTGCTGCCGCCGCTGGTGGCCCAGGCGCTCGGGCCGGAGGCGCGCGCCGGTGCGGCGGGGCTCGGCCCCGCGCAGTGGGCGGCGTACGCGGGGGCCGGGGCGCTCGGCCTGGTCGGGTTCGGCGGGCTGGCCCGCGGGCGGACCGGGCGGGCCTGGGTGCTCGGCCTGTTCGGCCGTTACCGGGGGACCGTCCGGCGGACCGGGCTGATGTGGGTCAACCCGCTGCTGCTGCGCCGCCGGGTCGACGTGCGGCTGCGGCACTGGCGCGGTGAGCCGGTGCGGGCGGCCGACCGCAGCGGGGTCGCGCTGCGGGTGGCCGTACTGGTGGTGTGGCGGGTGCGGGACACCGCGCGGGCGACACTGGGCGTCGAGGACCACGAGGCGTACCTGCGCGCGTGCGTCGAGGCGGCGCTGGTGCGGGTGCCGGTGGCGGCGCCGGGCGCGGGCAGGGGCGCGGTGGAGGCGGCGCAGGACGCGCTGACCCGGCTGGTGGCGGCGGACGCCGCGCCGGTGGGGGTGGAGGTGTTCGCGGTGCGGCCGGTCCGGGTGGAGTACGCGCCCGAGGTGGCCGCCGCGATGCACCGGCGCCGGATCGCCGCGCTGGACGCCCAGCACCGGGCGAGCGTGCTCGGCTCGGTCGTGGACTCGGTGGAGGACACGGTGACCCGGCTGACCACGCGGGGGCTGGTGGAGCTGGACGACTACGAACGCAAGGCGCTGGTGAAGGACCTGACGGTGGCGTTCTGCGCGGGACGGGGGGAGACGGGGCCGTGAACGGCGGGGGAACAGACCCTGCGATTGGTATGGACATGTTCAATCTGCGCCCATAATCTCAGACTTGGTCTAGACCTACCTGCACGGCTCACGGAAACTCCCCCACGTTCACCAGGAGCAGCAGCATGCGCACAAGGACCAAGACGTACGCAGCCGCGGTGGGGCTGGCCACGACCGGAGCACTCGTGCTCTCCTCCGGTGGTGCCAGCGGCCACGGCTACACGGATCTGCCGGTCAGCCGGCAGAAGCTCTGCCAGAACGGCTCGGTGGCCAACTGCGGATCCATCCAGTGGGAGCCGCAGAGCGTCGAGGGGCCGAAGGGCTTCCCCGCCTCGGGTCCCGCCGACGGGCGGCTCTGTTCCGCGGGCAACGCGCCGTTCGCCCAGCTCGACAGCCCGAAGACCCCCTCGGGCGGCGCCTGGCCCACGACCCGGGTGTCCGGCGGCCAGAACTACACCTTCCGGTGGCAGTTCACGGCGATGCACGCCACCACCGACTTCAGGTACTACGTCACCAAGCCGGGCTGGAACCAGGACCACGGGCTGTCCCGGTCCGACCTCGACCTCACCCCGTTCCTCACCGTGCCCTACAACGGACAGCGTCCGCCGCAGACCCTGTCGCACAGCGGCCGGCTGCCGTCCGGGCTCAGCGGGCACCACGTGATCCTCGCGGTGTGGACGGTCCATGACACGGGCAACGCGTTCTACGCCTGCTCCGACGTGACGTTCTGATCCCCGGACACGTCAAAGGGCCTCTCGCTCCCACGAGAGGCCCTTCCAGGTGCGCCGCCAGGGACTCGAACCCCGGACCCGCTGATTAAGAGTCAGCTGCTCTAACCAACTGAGCTAGCGGCGCATGACTCCCGCCGTCCGCTTTCGCGGGCGGCGACAGAGAAAATACTACCCGGTTCACGGGGGTGGTCCGTACCGCCGCCCGGGCACGCTAGATCGTCAGCGACAGCAGCACCGGGGCCGCGCTCCGGTTGAGCGTCTCGGCGGCCCGGCGCAGACGGTGGGCGTGCGCGAGGGGCAGGGACAGCGCCAGACAGCCCACCGAGGAGCCGGCCGTGATCGGGACGGCCGCGCAGACCGTGCCGACCGCGTACTCCTGGAGGTCGAGGACCGGCACGGTGGGCGGCTGCGCCGCCAGCCGGGAGAGCAGCAGCGTGTCACTGGTGATGGTGCGCGAGGTGAGCCGGGCCATCCGGTGCCGGGCGAGGTGGTCGCGCCGGCCGTCGTGGTCGAGCTGGGTGAGCAGGCTCTTGCCCACCGCGGTGGCGTGCGCGGAGTGACGGAAGTCCACCCACTCGTTGACCTTCGGGGTGGCCGGGCCGTCGGCGTACTGGGTGACCTCGACCTCGCCGTCGACGTACCGGCTGATGTAGACGGCGGCGCCCACCCGGTCGCGGAGCCGGTCCAGGGTGCGCTGGAGCTTCTCGCGCAGCGCCTCCTCGTGTCCCTCGGCGGCGCCCAGGCGGGCGAAGGCCACTCCGGTGACGTACGCGCCGTCGGCGATCTGCTCGACGTAGGCCTCGCGGCGCAGCATCCGCAGCAGCGTGGTCAGCCGCTCCGCGGTGAGGCCGGTCTCGCGGGCGATGTCGGTGTCGGTGACTCCTGTGGTGTGCCGCGCCACCGTCTCCAGGACGCGCAGCGCGTCCTGGACCGGGTGGTACGACGCGGTCGGCTCGTGCCTCAGCGCCACGGTTTCCCCCTGCGCTCGCGTATGGGGCCGCAATCCGGTCAGCGAATCGCTTCCACGATAGCCGTCGAACGGCCTAGTGGAAGCGGGGGTTGACAAGAACGCGGCCCCCTCATCTGCGGCGCCGGCCCCCTGGCATATGCCAGGGGGCTGACCCAGTTTTCCTGCCTCGGGTATTGCCCCGCTCACGGCCCGTGGCTACAGCACCGCGCTGAGGAATTCCCGTGTCCGGTCGTGCTCCGGCTCGCTGAAGATCTTCTCCGGCGCGCCCGCCTCGATGATCCGGCCCTGGTCGAACATCAGCACCTGGTCGGAGATGTCCCGGGCGAAGTTCATCTCGTGGGTCACGCAGAGCATGGTGATGTCGGTGGAACGGGCGATGTCCCGCAGCACGTCCAGCACGCCCGCGACCAGCTCCGGGTCGAGCGCCGAGGTCACCTCGTCGAGCAGCAGCACCTGCGGCCGCATCGCCAGCGCCCGCGCGATCGCCACCCGCTGCTGCTGACCGCCGGACAGCTGCCCGGGGCGCTTGCCGAGGTGGTCGGTCAGGCCGACCATCTCCAGCAACTCCCGCGCCCGCTCCTCGGCCGCGTCCTTGGACATGCCGAGCACGGTGACCGGAGCCTCGGTGATGTTCCGCAGCACCGTCATGTTCGGGAACAGGTTGAACTGCTGGAACACCATCCCGATCTTCTTGCGGACCTCGCGGACCCGCTTCTCCGGCGCCGGGAACAGCTGCTCCCCGTCGACGGTGATCGTGCCCTCGTCCGGCTTCAGCAGCGTCATCAGCAGCCGCAGGATCGTGGTCTTGCCCGAACCGGACGGACCGATCAGCGTGACGTGCTTGCCGACGTCCACGGAGAAGTCCAGGTGGTCCAGGACCGTGTGGTTCCCGAACCGCTTGGTGACCTGCTCGAGCCGGATCAGCTCGCCGCTGCCCCTCGGGCTCTCGGGCTTCTTGTCGAACGGGGTGTGGGTGTCAGTGGACAAGGCGTCGCTCCAGGGCTCGCAGGGCAAGGGAGGCCAGGTAGGAGATGACGACGAAGGCGAGGCCGATCACCGTCAGGGGCTCGGTGAACTGGAAGTTCTGCTGCGAGAACAGCCGCGCCTCACCGAGCATCTCCAGCACGGTGATGGCCATCAGCAGCGGCGTGTCCTTCAGCATCGAGATGACGTAGTTGCCGAGCGCGGGCACCACCCTGCGCACGGCCTGCGGCAGGATCACCGCGGTCCACGTCCGGCGCAGCGGCAGGTTCAGCGCCGTCGCCGCCTCCCACTGGCCCACCGGCACGGCCTCGATGCCCGCGCGGTAGACCTGCATCGTGTACGTCGAGTAGTGCAGCCCGATGGCGAAGACACCGGTGGTCAGCGCCGAGAAGGTGACCCCCCACTCGGGCAGCACGTAGAACAGGAAGAACAGCTGCACCAGCAGCGGGGTGTTGCGGACGAACTCCGTCACCGCGCCCACCGGCCAGGTCACCCAGCGCGTCGGCACCCGCGTCAGCAGCGCCCACACCAGGCCCAGCACGAACGAGATCAGCGAACCGAGGACCAGGATCTGCAGGGTGACCAGCAGACCGTCCCAGAAGTGCGGCATGAAGTCGGAGACCGCGCTCCAGTCCCACTCCATCAGACGGCACCTCCCACGTTGGTCGTCTCGGGCCGCTTCGGCTCCACGTCCGCGTCACGGACCGGAGCCTTGCCGACCCCCGCCTTCAGCTTCTTCTCCAGACCGCGCATCAGGCGGGTCAGCAGGAAGGCGATCACGAAGTAGATCAGCAGGACGTACGTGTAGATCTCCGCGCTCTCCTGCAGCGCCAGGCGCACCAGGTTGGCGCTGAACGCCAGGTCGCCCATGCCCATGACCGACACCAGGGCGGTGCCCTTGAGCAGCTCGATCAGCAGGTTGGAGAACGGCGGGATCATCTCCGGCACCGCCTGCGGCAGCAGGATCAGCTTCATCCGCTGCCAGGGCGTGAAGCTGAGCGCGATACCGCCCTCACGCTGGGCCGGGTCGACCGCGGCGAGGGCGCCGCGCACGATCTCCGAGCCGTACGCCCCGTAGGTCAGACCGAGTGCCAGCGTGCCCGCCCACAGCGGCACCAGCTGCCAGCCGAAGGCCGGGGGCAGCACGAAGAACACCCAGAAGATCATCACAAGGGCCGAGGTCCCGCGGAACACCTCGGTGTAGAAGCCGGCGAGGAAGCGGACGATCCACAGCCGGTGGGTGCGCGCGACGCCCACGACGAAGGAGACCGCCGTCGCCAGCAGCGCGCTGAGCACGAGCAGTTGGACGGTGACCCAGACACCCTCGAGTACGCGTTCCCAGAGTCCCGATGTCATCCGCCGCAGAGCTCCTTCGCGGTCATGTCCGTCATCTCGTCCTCGGTGAAACCGAAGGGCTTGAGGATCCGGAGGAGCTCGCCGCTGTCCTTCAGCTTGCGCAGTTCGGCGTTGAAGGCGTCCCGCAGGCGGGTCTCGTTCGGCCGGAAGGCGAAGCCGCCGCCGTCGACGTGCGGCTTCCCGTCGACGATCGGCTTGAAGGCCTCCGTCACCTCGGCCTTGCGGGACTTCTTCACCACTTCGCGGGTGGTGAGGGCGGTCCCGGCGAAGACGTCGGCGCGTCCTGCCTCGACGGCGTTCAGGCCGGCCACCTGGTCGGGGACGATCAGGATGTCGCTCTCCGCGTACCCGGCCTCGACGGCGTACGCGATCTCCGCGTACCCGGTGCCGGTGGCGAACTTCGCCTTCTTCTCGACGACGTCCCGGTAGTCGTGCAGGCCCTTCGGGTTGCCCTTGCGCACGATGAACGAGTCGAGCATCTGGTAGTCGGGGTCGGAGAAGATGACCTGCTGACAGCGGTCCGGGTTGATGTACATCCCGGCGGCCACGACGTCGAACTGCTGCGAGTTCAGCCCGGGTATGAGCGAGCCGAACTCGGTGGGCACGGGCTGCACCCGGTCCACGCCGAGCCGTTTGAAGACGACCTTGGCCAGCTCCGGTGCCTCGCCGGTCAGATCGCCGTTCCTGTCGATGTAACCGAACGGGATCTCGCCGGCTATGCCCAGACGGACGACGCCCGCGGCCTTGAGCCGGTCGAGCAGGTCACCGCCGCCCGTGGCCGCCGCCGTGGGCACGCGGGAACAGCCCGCGGCACCCAGCGCGCCGAGCGCCGCGACCCCCGCGAGCAGCGACCGACGTGAGGGCCCGGAGGTTTCTCGGAATCGTCTCAGTGGTTGTAGTGGTGGAGCCATGGCGGCGCGGCTACCCGAAGCGATGCGGGTTATTCCGGCCAGTTTCGGCCCCGTCCGGCGGCCGGGCGGTCTTGACCGGCGCGGGACGATGGGGGACATGGCAGACCGATATCTCGAGATCTCCCTGGTCAGGCGTGACATCAGCTGCACGGCCCGACTGCTCGACGACCGGGCGCCGATCACCTGCGAAGCCGTCTGGAAATCCCTCCCGTTGTCCGGCGACGTCTACCGGCCGACGTGCCCGCCCCCCGTCCCGTACAGCGCGTGCGCACCCCGCAGCACCAGATCGTCCCGGTGCCGGGCGGCTACCAGCCGCAGCCCGACGGGCAGCCCGTCCCCGTCGCCCCCCACCGGCACGGTCGCCGCCGGCCGCTGAGTCATGCTGAACGGGTACGTGAACGGCGTCCACCCCGTCCACCGCTGATGCCCGGACCCCTTCGGCACCCCCGCGCGGCGGACGCGCTGTTCCTCTCCTGCACCAACCTGCCGACCTACGACGTCATCCCGCAGCTCGAAGCCGAACCGCGCATACCGGTCATCTCGGCCAGCCAGGTGACCGTGTGGGCGGCGTTGCGCCGATTGGGTACCCGAGCGGTGGGACCGTATCAGGCGCTGATCGACGCGTCGGCACGCTCCGGGACCGTACTGCCGGGCCAGGCGTCCGGCTCCGTACTTCCGGGCGTGCCGGGCGTGCCGGAAGAGAAGCAGCAGGAAGGCTGGACATGACCGCACTGGGATTCCTCTACCCGGGCCACTTCGCAGAGGACGACTATCCGCGTATCGAGCAGTTGCTGGGCAGCGACATCCGGGTGGACCTGGTGCACACCGACGTCGGTGAGGACGCGCACCGGGTGGACGCGCTGTTGCGGATGGGCGCGCCCGAGCGGCTGGCGGCGGGCCTGCAGCAGTTGCGCCTCTCGGGCGCCGAGGCGGTGGTGTGGGCCTGTACCAGCGGCAGCTTCGTGCACGGCTGGGAGGGCGCCCACGAGCAGGTGCGGGGCCTCGCCCGGGCGGCGGGCCTGCCGGCGTCGTCGACGTCGTTCGCCTTCGTGCACGCGGCGCGGGAGGTCGGGGCGCGGCGGGTCGCCGTCGGCGCGACCTACCCGGACGACGTGGCCGTGCTCTTCGCCGAGTTCCTGCGGGCCGGCGGCGTGGAGGTGACCGGGGTGCGCGGCTCCGGGATCGTCACGGCGGCGGAGGTCGGCACCTGGGGCGAGGAGGAGCTGTCCGCCCTGGCCCGCGCGGCCGACACCCCGGACGCGGACGCGCTGCTGCTGCCGGACACGGCCCTGCACACGGTGGCGCACATCCCCGCCCTGGAGAAGGAGCTGGGCAAGCCGGTCCTGACCGCCAACCAGGTCACGGTCTGGGAGGCCCTGAGGCTGGCGGACCGCAGGGTGAACGCCCCGGAACTGGGCGCGCTGTTCACCCGGGAGCCGATCGTCCAGGTCTGACCGTTCGTCCCGCACACGGAAGAACCCCGGTCCCGCTTCCGCGGGCCGGGGTTCCGATCGAGCGCCGGGCAGGCCTTGCACCTGCATCTCCCCACAGGAAGTGGGGCGTCTTTCCTTGGACCACCAACGCGTGTCCACTGTCGGGGGGCGACCCCCTCAGCGAGCAAGATGATCGTATCGCATGATCGTCGGGCGCGCACATCGCCGGGTGCCGGAGAAGGGGAGGGAATAACCGGGGACCGTCTCCTGTTACCTCGCGCAGCGAACGTCACACCCCACAGGAGGCACCCCACCATGGCCGCAGACGCCGCAGAGGAGATCCGGGGCACCGCCCACGGCACCGCACCCGTCCCGCTCTCCGTGCTGGACCTGGTGACCGTCGGCGCGGGCCGGACCGCCACCGACGCCCTGCGGACCAGCGTGGACATCGCACGCCTCGCCGAGTCCCGCGGCTTCCACCGCTACTGGGTCGCCGAGCACCACTCCATGCCCGGGGTGGCCTCCTCCTCGCCCGCCGTGATCCTGGCGCACCTCGCCGCGCACACCGGGCGCATCCGCCTGGGCTCCGGCGGGGTGATGCTGCCCAACCACGCGCCGCTGGTCATCGCCGAGCAGTTCGGCACCCTGGAGGCCATGGCGCCGGGCCGCGTCGACCTCGGCCTCGGCCGTGCCCCCGGCACCGACGGCGCCACCGCGGCCGCCCTGCGCCGCAGCGACCGGCTCAACGAGGGCGCCGACGACTTCCCCCAGCAGCTCGCCGAGCTCACCCGCTTCCTCGACGACGACTTCCCCGACGGCCACCCCTACCGCCGCATCCACGCCGTCCCCGGCCCGGTCCAGGCGACGTCACCCGGCGGTGTGCAGTCCCCGCACCGCCCGCCGGTCTGGCTGCTCGGCTCCTCCGGCTTCAGCGCCCGGCTGGCCGGCATGCTCGGCCTGCCCTTCGCCTTCGCCCACCACTTCTCGGCCCAGAACACCGTCCCCGCCCTGGACCTCTACCGCGAGACCTTCCGCCCCAGCGAGGTCCTCGACGCGCCCTACGCCCTCATCGGCGTCTCCGCGCTCGCCACGGACGACGAGAAGGAGGCCCGCCGCCAGGTGCTGGCCGCCGCGCTCAACATGGTCCGGCTGCGCACCGGCCGCCCCGGCCTGGTCCCCACCCCGGAGGAGGCGGAGGCGTACGACTTCAGCCCCATGGAGCGGGAGTTCGTCGACTCCTGGAACGCCAACGTCATCCACGGCACCCCCGACGAGGTCCGCGCCGGCCTCGACGACCTGCAGAAGCGCACCGGCGCCGACGAGCTGATGCTCACCGCCAACGCCCACGGCGGCGACGTACGCCTGCGCTCCTACGAACTGGTGGCCGACGCCTACGGATTGCCCACGCCCGCCTGAACCCCGGGCGTGCCCAGCAGCTCGGAGATGCGGTCCGGCGACACCGGACGGGAGTACAGCCACCCCTGACCGGTGTCGCACCCGATCCGGCGCAGCCTCGTCGCCTGCGCCGAGGTCTCCACGCACTCCGCGGTGACCGTCAGACCGAGCCGGTGGGCGAGCTGCACCATCGCCTCGACGATGACCTCGTCCGCCGGGTTCGGCGGGGCGGCGGCGCGCTCCTCGTACTGGAAGCCCCGTACGAAGGAGCCGTCCAGCTTCAGCACCGACACCGGCAGCCGGCTGAGGTAGGCCAGGTTCGAGTAGCCGGTGCCGAAGTCGTCGATGGCGATGCGTACGCCCATGTCGCTGAGCGCCTTCAGGGCCTGGATCGGCCGGCCGGACGACCCCATCACCGCCGACTCGGTCAGCTCCAGTTGCAGCAGCTCCGGCGCGAGGCCCGTCTCCTTCAGGGTGTCGGCGACGTCCGCCACCAGGTCGGAGTCCCACACCTGCCGGACCGCCACGTTCACGCTGACGAAGATCGGCGGCTCGTCCGGGTGCTCCACCTGCCAGTCACGGGCCTGCCGGCAGGCGGTGCGCAGCACCCAGCGGCCGAGCGGCACGATCGAGCCGTCCTCCTCCGCCAGTGAGATGAACCGATTCGGCGTCAGCGTGCCGAACCGCGGATGGTGCCAGCGGATCAGCGCCTCCACGCCGTGCACCCGGTCGTCCTCCATGCCCACCAGCGGCTGGTACTCCAGCGCGAACTCACCCCGGTCGATGGCCGGGCGCAGCGTGGAGGCGAGGGCCTGGCGGGTCACGCGGGAGGCGTTGCGCTCCGGGTCGAACAGCGTCCAGCGGGCCTTGCCGTCGGCCTTCGCCCAGTACAGCGTCGTATCGGCGGCCTGCATCAGCGCGGTGGGCGTGGTCCCGGCGGCATGCCGCTCGACCACCCCGATCGACGCCGACACCGACAGCCTGCGCCCGGAGAGGTCGAAGGGCGCCTGGATCGCGTCGAGCAGCGACTCGGCGAGGTCGGCGAGCTGTTCGGTGCCGGTGGAGTCCTCGACCAGCAGCGCGAACTCGTCCCCGCCGAGCCGGGCGACCAGCGGGGTGCCGGTCCTGGCCGCGTCCTTCGCGCACTGTTTGAGCCGCTCGGCGACGGCGGCAAGGAGCTGGTCGCCGACGCGGTGGCCCAGGGTGTCGTTGATCGCCTTGAACCCGTCCAGGTCGAGGTAGCACAGCCCGATCCGGCCGGTGCCGCCCTCCTCGTACGGCTCCGCCTCCAGCGCGGCCGTCAGCCGTTCGAAGAACAGGGTGCGGTTGGGCAGCCGGGTCACCGGGTCGTGCATCCGCAGGTGGCGCAGCTGCGCCTGGAGCTCGTGCTGGTCGCCGATGTCGGCGACCGACAGCAGCACGCCCCCGTCGTCGGCGGGCAGCGGGGAGACCGTCACCCGCACCCACAGCGCGTGCCCCTCCGGGTGCTTCAGCCGACGGGTGCAGCGCAGCCTGGAGCGCCGTCCGCGCAGCAGCTCCCGGTAGGCGTGCCAGGTGCGGGCGTCGGAGGCCAGGTCCACCAGATCGGCGGCGACGGCACCGGGCAGGCTCTCCGGATCGCGGCCGAGCAGGGTGGCGAGGGCCGCGTTGGCGCCGGTCACCATGCCTTCGCGGTCGACCACGGCCATGGCGAGCGGCGCGGCCGTGAAGACGGAGCGGTACGACGGCGACGGCTGAGGTGACGGGGACGGCTGAGGTGACGGGGGCGGGGATTCCGTACGCGGAGACGTAGTGATCTCACTCTCTGTGACCGTCGGCCGGTTGAGTTCCGCCGCGGGCGCCGGCCCTTCGGACGTTCCGCTCACCGCTCGCTCCCGCAGTGCACTCGATCGCTGTCCGTGCAGAAAGTCTCAGAGTCTCAGGAAAGTGTGCCGATCATAAGGGCCCACGCCGGGGCCTTCCAGTCACTGTCCGGTCTCCAGGGCGGATCCGCATCCCTGCCCGACCGTTTCTGCTCGCCGGTGGACGGCTTCTGCTCCCCTTCGACCAGCTGTGACGTTCCGTGAGTGTGCGGGGTGCCGGTCCCGCCCGGTCCCGCTCGGATACCCGCGTTTCTCACTCGTCCGGTGCAGCCGAACAGGGCGTAGTACGACAAATACGCACAGTCTGGGTGCGGTGTCCCGTGAACCGTCTCCCGGAGGTCCCTGTGCCGCGTCAGCTCACCCCGAGAGGACTCGGCCGTGAGGCTCTTCGGCGGCGACTGGGACGGCTGGGCCGATCGGGTACATCGGGTGCATCGGGCGCACCGGGTACGTCAGGCGTATGGGGTGTACGCCCCCGGCTGCGCAGCACCGCCGCGATGTGCACCACCATGTCGGCGCTCGCGGCGACCTCGATGGTGAGCGTCCCCTCCGTCGCCGAGCCCTTCTCCGCGGCGCCCTGCGCCCTCACCCGCACCACCGCCCACCACTCCGAGGGCCTGGACACCTGGAACGCCGCCTACCCCCGCCCCGCGCGGAGCCTGGACGCGGTGATGGTGTTCCTCTCCTTCCCCGACTCCCACCCCCTGACCACGCCCGCCGAACTCGCCGCCGACCACTTCCCCGCCACCAGCCACTTCTTCGAGCGGGCCTCCTACGGCAGGTTCACCCTGCGCCCGCACCCCCTGCGGCAGTGGTTCCGCATGCCGCGCCCCTCCACGGAGTACGCCATACGGCGCGACTGGACCGTCGCCCACCGGGCCGCCTACCTGCGGGACGCGCTCGCCGTGACCGACCGGCACGTCGACTTCTCGCGCTACGACATCGTGTACCTCGTCGCCGACCCGGACGCGCCGGGCGTGGACTCCGACGCCACGAAGGTCGTCAACCTGGACACCCCGCTGCGCGCCGACGGCACCGACATCCGCCGGGTCGTCACCGTGTTCGAGAACCACCCCCCGGACCGGCTCGTCCTCGCCCACGAGACCGGCCACGTCTTCGACCTGCCCGACCTCTACCACCGGCCCGTGGACGGCAAGGGCGACTGGGACACCCACGTCGGCGACTGGGACCTCATGGGCAGCCAGTTCGCCCTCGCGCCCGACCTGTTCGGCTGGCACAAGTGGAAGCTGGGCTGGCTGGAGCCCCGGCAGGTGCGGTGCGTGCAGGACGCGGGACCGGTACGGCTGACGCTGGAGCCGCTCGGGGCGGGGCCGGGGACGCCGGTGACGGGCGCCGCCGGGGCGCCGCCCTTCGGCCTCGGCCGGGGCACCAAGCTCGCGGTGGTGCGCACCGGCCCCGACAGCGCGCTCGCCTTCGAGGCCCGGGGACCGGTCGGCAACGACACGAGGGTCTGCCGGCAGGGGGTGCTGGTGTACGGGGTGAGCAGCGGCACCCGGTCCGGACGCGGCCCCATCGAGGTCGTCGACGCCCACCCGCACACCGAGGCGTGCTGGGAGGACTCGGTCTATCCGCCGCTCGCCGACGCCCCGGTCGCCCTCGGCGAGAGCTTCACGGTGCCGGGGACGACCGTACGGGTGGAGGTGGAGGGACGTACGCCGTCGGGGGCGTGGACGGTGAGGATCACCACACGGTAGACGCGACGAAGGCCCCTCGCTTCCGCGAGGGGCCTTCACCGTGTCGTGCGCCGCCAGGGACTCGAACCCCGGACCCGCTGATTAAGAGTCAGCTGCTCTAACCAACTGAGCTAGCGGCGCCTGCTGACGTCGTAGACATTAGCACCCTGATCGGCGGGAGGAAAAATCGAAATCCGCACGGCCGCGCGGGCCGCCCGTACGGCCGCCCACAGCAGCACCTCCGGGCCCGGCAGCCAGGGGTGACGGGTGTCCGGGGCGACGAGCCAGCGGGAGCCGGAACGGGAGGTGGGCGCGGGGACGGTCACCGCGTCGCCGGAGCCGTGGCACAGCAGGGGCGGGACACCGTCGGTCCGCGTGCCGTGGGCACCCCACTCCTCCCACTCCATGAGGGCCGGGAGCCGCTGTGCCGTACCCGGCGCGGCGAACAGCAGCATCCGCCCCCGGAACTCCGCGACCGGCCCCGACCCCGGACCCTCGGCCCACATCCGGTCCAGCATCCGCCGCCCGAAGATCGCGGGCACGCTCACCACGTCGAAGACCACACCGCAGGGCAGCACGGCCGGCGCCTCCGGCCGCTCCCCCCAGTGCGAGAGCGTGCTGCGCGGATACGCACCCGCCGAGGCGAGCCAGGCGGCACCGTCGGGGGTGACGCCACTGACGTCGGAGACATTCCGTGTGCTGCTCATGACGGACAGGTCTACCGTGAGTGAGGGAACGCTTCCGCAGGGTTGCGGGAATCGGGGACGCGGGGTCGGGGGAGGGGGTATCTTGCCCACCCGGCATATGCGCATGCGCGTCTGTGCGGGTGGTACGGGCCGTACGCGCTGTACGGGCCCGTACGAGCCGTACACGCTATACGGGATCGGCGTACCCGGAGCCGCCGTTGCCGCCCTCGCCACCCCGCATCAGGTCCCGGCCGAACTCGACCATCTTCTTCGCGTAGTCCTCGGTCCACTCGGCCCGCTCGGCGATGTCCGCCGGCGTCAGCCGGTCGAAGCGGCGGGGGTCGGAGAGCTGGGCCGCCGCCACCGCCTGGAACTCCGTCGCCCGGTCGGCGGCGGCACGGAACGCGAGCGTCAGCTCGGTCGCCCGCTCCAGCAGCGCACGGGGATCCTCGATCGACTCCAGGTCGAAGAAGTGCTCGGGATCCGAGGCCGCCTCCGCGGGCTCGAACAGCAGGGGCGCGGGGCGTAGCCGCGGCTGCTCCCGGCGCGGCGTGTGCTCCGCCATGACACTTCTCCTTCGTACGTCGCGGTCGACCCCCCCGGCAGGCGGGCCACCGTCCATTGTCCCGCGCCCCGCAAGAGGGCTTGAGGGCTACGCCCCCGGGCACCGCGTGAATGGCTTCCCAGTCGTCCGGGCCGTATGCATGGATCGCTATTCCTTGCCGGGGACCTCAAGGGTGCCGAGGTGGGTGATGAACGCGGTGAACGTGCGAAACGGTTCCCGCATCTTCCGGACCGTCGGGTCACGCGGGTGTTCGGCTTTGTCCGCCCTCGATCGGCTGCCGCACCGTGTGGGTTGTCCCTATCCTGGCGTCATGAGCACCTTGCGCGAAGAGCTGCACGAGCTGATCGACCGGCTGCCGGAGTCGCAGGTCGCACCGATACTGGCTCTTGTGCGGGAGAGCACTCCGGCCGAGGAGGGCGGGGAGGAATGGCCGCTGCCCGACTTCGTCGGCGCGCTGTCGAGCGGCAAGGGTGATCTGGGTGCCCGTTCCGGTGAGATCCTCCGCGCGGAGATGGGGCGCGAAGCCGAGTGATCATCTGGTATACCGGGGGCGCTGGTCGCCGCCGCTGATGCCGACGACCAGGACCACGCCCGCTGCGTCGAGCTGATGCGACGCACCCCCCGTCCGCTGCTGGTGCCCTATCCGGTGCTCACCGAGGTCTGCTACCTCTTGGAGCGTGAGCACGGCACTCGTGCGGAAGCCGCCTTTCTGCGGTCCATCCGTACCGGACAGATCAGCTTGATCCCCCTGGCGGCCCAGGACATCGACCGCATGGTCGAGTTGGTGGAGAAGTACGCCGACTTCCCCCTTGGCGCGGTCGACGCCTCCGTCTTCGCCGTCGCCGAACGACTCGGCGCGGATGCCATCGCCACCCTCGATCGCCGCCACTTCAGCGTCGTCCGCCCCATGGCCCCCTTCTCCTTCACCCTGCTGCCGTAGCCGTGATCGGCCGAAACCGCACAGGTCGGGGCCCGATGCGTCGCGTCGACGATCGCCCGCTCTGCGGCTGGATCCGTCGACAACGTCACTCGACGCCGGGGACCTCAAGGATTCCGAGGTGCGCGGTGAACGCGATGAACGCGGAGGCCGGGAAGGTGAGCACGGCCCGCTCCGGGGCCTTGGAGTCGCGGACGGCTATGCGGGGGTGGCGGTGGGCGATCTCTATGCAGGCGTTGCCTTCGCCGCCACCCGAGTAGGACGACTTCTTCCAGTCGAACGCCGTACGTCACACCAAGGGCCCCGCCGCCCTGCGCGTCCACTGGTCGGGTACGGGCGTCCTGCGGATCGGCGCCTGGGACGCCGACCCCCTCCCGCCGGAACCGCCGCAGCCGCTCGACCGGGCCGTGGACCGGGAGGACGGGCGAGGGCTGGCACTGGTCAGGGCCTGCGCCGACGTGTGGGGGTAGCAACCGCTGGCCCGGGAGGGTGACCAGGGCAAGTACATCTGGTGCGAGCTGGGGGCGACGCCGGTGCCCGCGAGACGCACGGCGTGAAGGTGCGACCACCGGGCCGGACCCGGAGCGGTTCAACGCTGCCGGCCAATCCGCCGTCCGGCCGCCAGGCGCCCGCCCCGACGCCATGATTGGAGCTTTTCTCCAAGCGCGACACCGTATAGGGAGCGTCATGTCGGGAGGAATGCTCCAATCACCGGACGGCGACGGGAGCCGCCAACAACATCCGACGTGGCCGGGGCTTCCTTGTTGCTTCGGTGGTGACACCGGTGAATGCTCTGAGCAGGGCGCGGCGCGAGAAATCGGTGTTCATGAGATCACTCCAGAAGTTTTTCCGACTCGCTCGCGCAGGTATACGGAGGTGCCGACCGAGACGAGGGCGGCACCCGCCAGCAGGCATACGAACACGGTGACCGACATCGAGACGTACTCCACGGTTGACCCGTCGGAGTACACGCAGGCGTTTCGAAGGGGCCAGTACTGTTGCCTGATGGCCGCCAGGTCGGCACCGGCGCCGTTCCGGCTCGTGCACAGTTCGGGGAAAGGCCCGCCCGTGGTGACGGAGAACCAGCCGTAGCAGTACACCGCCACCGCCGAGGAAGCCAGGACCAGGGCGACAAGCGCGTAGACCCTGGGCACGGGCAGCGGCGGGTGGCTCAGCAGGATGAGGACCACCACGACGCCCACCGCCGCGGTGACCAGACTCGTGACCAGCAACGTGCCCATCAGAAACATGTGAGACCTGACGCCGACGTCTCTGGGGTGGGCGGGCGCACGCCGTCGACCTCGCCGATCAGCACGGTGTGCGTGCGGGGTAGAGGGCTTGCGGTTCCGATGCCGTTCGAGGGCGGGAGTTCGGCCGCCTGTGCTTTCGGGGCGCCGAAGTGGATCGCGACGGGATCGGTGACCGCGAACGCACGGTTGCTGAAAGAGCCTGGTCTTCCCACGTAGCCCCGTGATTGACTGGGCGATATGAAATTTGCCGATGTGATTCGGAGTGTTTTCCGGCGCGAAGGGTGGGCTTTCGTGTTCGGTTTGTTTTCCGGTGCGGCGCTACTGACGGCAGTGGGGGGCATTGTCCTTCCCTCGGGGTCTGAAGTTTTTACACTCGCCATAACCATTCCTGTTCTGGCGATTATCGTCCAACGTGGATTCAATCGATGAAAAGGGGCTGGCTTGACGTTGGTTCTCATGGGTAACCCCTGGGGCGATCTCCCTTAGCGGCGGAAAAGATACCCGGAAAGTCCGAATGGGGCTGGTATGGCGGATGAGGGGTGGAATATGGATCGACTGCGGAAGCGGTTGGTCGGACCTGTAATAGTGCTGGCGATTCTCACGGCGGTCGTCGCTTTTGTCGCTCATGCGATAGGGGGTTGGGTTCAATCCGTGGGGCCGCTGGTTGTGCTGGGAGTGGGGATGCTCTGGGGGCGGGTGCTGAGGGAGAGGCGGCTACGCGAAGACCGGGAGGGAGGGTGAGTGAATGAGAAAGGCTCCCTCGCGCGATCGGTGTCAGGTGCTTGGTGGCGGAACCGTCAACCGTCGACCGCGAGACCAGCACTCGCGGATCATCGTGAACTTCTCCTCGAAGTCGGTATCCCATGGACTGCTGCTGAAGACGCCCGGAACGGTGAGTGACCGTCCATGGACCCGGACAGCACGCACGTCCCACCACTCGCCACTCCGGGTTTGGTGGCGTCGCTTCTCGATCCGGGCGATCTCGTCCCACCGGATCGTTCTGTGACCGGCGAAGGTACGGAACTCCATCCCTTGGGGCGTGAGGAGTGTCCGCCCGTGTCCACGGTTGACCATATAGAGGAACGCGATCAGCCAGAACACGACGACGCCGCCAACCCACCACCATCGGTCCGTGGCCTGTGCGGACAGTGCCGTTGCCGCCGCTGCACCGACGCGGACGAGCGTCAGGAAACCGGTCCACCACCAGTTCCTACGCCGGGCGTGAGTATCGAGACCGATCCATATGTCGGGCACAGCCGCGATGCTACAGACCCCAGCTGAGTCAGAGTCAGGTCCGCCACCTCACCCGGTGCTCCGCCAGGTGCGCCAGCACCGCGTGGTTCGCCTCCCAGCCGTCCGGGAACTTCACCAGCGTGCCCAACTGGACCGGCTCCGTGGACGGGTAGTCGTCCAGGAGGTCGGTGACCCCCTCGCGGCAGACCACGATGCAGGCGTGGCGGTGGCGGGAGGCGAGGACGCACAGGCGGCCCGTCTCCAGGTGGAAGGCGGTGGCGTCGGGGCGGCCGGACAGGGGGTGGAGGACGACCGTGACGTCGTACTCGCGGCCCTGGAGGCGGTTCGCGGTGTCCACGGTGACGTCCGGCACGCCCAGTTCCGTGAGTGCCGACCGGATCGCTGCCGCCTGGTCGCGGTGGGCGGTGCCCACCGCGATGCGGTCGGTGGTCAGGGGAGTGGGGTCCGGGGAGCGTTCGGAGGTCGCCGCTCCGCCTCGGTCCAGGAGGCGGCGGACCACCAGCGCGACCGCGCGGATCGCCTCCGGGTCCGTGCGTGGGGTGTGGCGGCCGGGGAGTTCCAGGAGGCCCCAGCCGGACTCCGCCGCCTCGTCGATCACCCGGTCCGGGGCCGAACCGTCCGGCGGGACGGAGAAGGTGAGCCCGCGGTCGCCGTGGTCCGTGCCGCTGCGGAACGGGGTGTACGGGTAGAACGCGTCGGAGACCAGGGGGGCCGCCGATGCCGGGAGCCGCCAGGAGACCGGCAGGCGGTGCTGCGGCAGTTCAGGGTTGTGGGCGAGGAGGGTGGTCACGGCGGACGCCGACGGGTCGTACGACAGGCCCGCCCACTGCTCGCCGCCCACGATGGAGAACGGGTCCAACTGGCCCGGATCGCCGACGAACAGCGCCCGCTCGAACAGTCCCGCCACCGCGAGCAGCGCGTCCGAGCGCATCTGGTACGCCTCGTCGACGATCGCGTGCTCCCACGGCTCGACGCCCTTGACGTGCGCCCACTTCGCCGCCGTGGAGATCACCACGTCCAGGCCGGCGAGATCGGCCGCCTTCGCCGACTTGCGGACGTTGTCCAGCGCGTCGAGTGCCTTGTCGTAGGGGTCCGTGTCGCTGCTGTGCAGTCGGCCCACCGGCAGGTCCGGGTTCTTCTCGGCGAGACGGAGGACCAGGTCGTCGACCTGCGCGTTGGTCTGCGCCACGACCATCAGGGGGCGGCCCGCCTCCGCCAGTTCCAGCGCCGCGCGCACCACCAGCGTGGACTTGCCGGCGCCGGGCGGGGAGTCGACGACGACACCGCGCGCGGTGCCGCGCAGCGTGTCGCGGAGGATCGCGTCGGTGGCGCGGCCGGCCGCCGCGCCGGGGTCGAACACGGCCTGCCGGGCAGGGGCGGTCACAGCACGTCCTCCTCGGTCACCGGGTCGGCGGGCTCCGGTACGGCCGCCTCCTCACCGGGTGGTCCGCCATGGGTCCACGGCGTCTCCTCCGGGTCGGGCAACTTCGCCCCGCCGCGCGGTTCGTGCTCGAACAGCGTGAAGCACACGCGGTCGCCCTTCTCCGGGACCGAGCCCTCCTCCGGCTCCTTGCCCCGGCCCATCTTGTCCATGACGCGGAGGACGAGGAGACCGCCCTCCGGTCCGTCCTCGTAGCCGACGAACTCCGCCGTCTGCGGTTTCCCGCCCAGCGAGCGGTACGTCCGCACCCGCTCCCCGAGCTGCGGGCGGTCGTCCGTGCGGACGGTGACCAGCGGGCGCGGGCTCGGGCGCTTGCTCTCGCTGTACGCCATCACCACGTCGACCACCTCGCCCGCGAACGCCTCCCCGGACAGCCGCCGGGCCGCCATCGCCAGCGGGTCGTCGAGCGCCTCCTGCGCCTCCAGCCGGGCCTGCTCCCGCTCGCGCGTGGCGAGCTTGTTCGCCGCGGTGACCGCGTCGTCGCGGCGCGGCTGCGGCGGCTCACCGGCCGCCACCCGGTCCCGGTGGCCGGTGAACGACCAGCGGTCGCGCGTCCAGCGTTCCTCGACGCGCGCGCCCTCCGGGAGCTCCGCCAGCAGGTCGAGGCCCCGCCACACCGCGTCCCACGTGGGGCGCGTACGGCTCTCCACCAGCGCGCGGATCTCCCGCTCGGCCCCGGTCAGCGCGCCGAGGCGGTCGTCGGCCTCCAGGCCGTCCTCCGCCGCCGCGAGCGCCGTACGGGCACGGTCGTAGCGCTCGATGGCCGGGGCGAGCAGCTTGTTGTCGAACGCCGGGTCGGTCGCCGGGCCCGCGGGCGGGCACAGCAGTTGGCCGGCCGCGTCCCGCGCGAGTTCCGCCTCCTGCGCGGCCTCCGCCCCCGAGCGTCCCTCGGGCGGGTCGATCCAGGCGAGCAGCGCCCCCAGGTGCTGGTCCTCCAGGGAGGACTGCCCGGTCGCCCAGTGCCGGGCCAGTACGTCGCTCATGGCCAGCAGCAGCGAGGAGCCGGGCACCCGGGCCCGCTCCCCGAAGTGCGTCAGCCACCGCCCGAGCAGCGGCACCCGGGGCGGCGCCGGGAACGGGGCCTCCGGGTCCTGCTCCGCCGTGCGCCGGAACCGCATGGACCGGCCGAGGAGCCGCACGAGGTCGATGCCGGCCCGGGACGGCACGATCAGCTGGGGCGCGTCCGCGCACAGCTCCACCTCGACCTTGACCCGCTTGCCGGTCTCCGGGTCGGTCTCGGAGCGCTCGGCGGCCTCCACGACGTCCGCGAAACCGTCGACGTACGGCAGCACCACGTCGGCCAGTTCGGCCAGGAACGCGAAGCGGAGGTCACGGTCGCGTGGCTGCGGCACCACCAGCAGCCGCGGCGCGTCCCGGTCGGTGCCCACCAGCGCGCCGAGCGGGGCGCCCGCCTCACCGGCGGTGATGAGCGGTACGAGGACCAGGGGCCGCTCGGAGAGGTGCCGGTGCCGGACGGTGGCGGCGGGCTGGGCGCGGCCGGTGCTGACGGCCTCCAGACGGGCGAGGGTGGCGATCAGGGACAAGGAGCCACCTCCAGGAGGGCTGCCGCCTCCAGCGCCTCCGCGCGCAGGGCCGCCGCCCTGCGTAGTGCCGCCACCGCCGGGTCGTCGGGGTCACCGGCCTCTCCGCGGGCCGCCGCCAGCACGTCCCCGACCGTCGTCAGACCGCCCAGCTCCGCCCGTACCGGACGGCCCAGGCGCGTCACCGCGTCCTCCGCGCGGGAACGGTCCCGGCAGTGGAAGGCCAGCTCGCACGCGGACAGGCACTCCGGCGCGTAGGTCGCCGGGACCGCCTCCACGGCCTGCGTCAGTCGCTCGGCCGGCAGCTCCGGAGAGAAACACGTGCCCTCGGGGAGCGTGTCGGCGATCTCCTCGATCCTGGTCAGCCGGTCCAGTTGACGGGCGGTCACCGCCCGCTGCTTGCGCACGTCCACGGCGGACGCGGTGGGCAGGTTGGAGAAGTCCTTCGGGCACACCAGCAGGATCCGGTGGCGTACGCGCGGGGCCGGATCCAGTCGCGCGGCCACCTGCTCCAGGGCCAGCACGTACACCGCCGCCTGGCGCGCCGCCGCGCCGACCTTCGCCGGGTCCGCGGCGCCGTCCAGCATCGGGAAGGACTTGATCTCCACGACCGTCCAGCTGCCGTCCGGGTGCACCACCACCGCGTCCGGCTCCAGGAAGGCGGGGGAGCCCGCGACCTCGAGCGCGAGCATCGGGTGGTCGAGCAGCGTCCACGCGCCGGGCGCCCCGGTGGCCTCGCGCAGCGCCAGCTCCGTACGGGCCGTGCGGCCCTGCGGGCCCTGGGCGGTCAGATCGGGCACGCGCGCGTCGACGGGCGGTTCGGCCGCGCGGTCCAGCTTCTCGTGGGCGAGGCGCAGCAGTTCCGTACCGCCGTCCGCCTTGACCTTCGCCTCGAACGCGTTGCCCCGTACGAACGCGAACTGGGACTGGCCGAAGACCGACGGCGAGCCCAACGCGTCGGCCAGCACCGCCTTGTTCACCCCGGCGCCGTCGAGGATCGCGCGCCGTCTGCAGCCCGGGTTGGCGGCGAGGGCGGCCAGGGCGCGCGCGTCCAGCGCCTTGGCCGGGACCTCCGGGCCGCGCAGCTCAGCGAGCCGTCGCCGGAGCGCCTTCTCCCGCGTCCGAGGGGGAGGCACCCGGTTCGGTCCCTGTTCCGTACCGTGGCTCGGGGTGCCGCTGCCGTGGAAATCGCTCACCCGCGGAAGTCTGGCATCCGGCACTGACATTCGGGGAACCCGCGGCGGAGGAGTCCGCCGGGACCGCCGCGGCGCGGGGCAGGAAGCGGGCCCTCGCCCGGTCCGCGTACCGCGTCACGACCGGGGCCAGCAGCAGGCCGGCGCCCATGACGGCGGCGCCCGCCGCCGCGTCGAGGAAGTAGTGGTTCGCGGTGCCCATCACCACGATCGTGGTCACCAGCGGGTAGACGACGGCGGCCGTCCTCGTCAGGCGCGTGCGCCCGTACCGCCAGAGGATCACTCCGCACCACAGCGCCCAGCCCACGTGCAGGCTCGGCATCGCCGCGTACTGGTTCGTCATCCCGCCGAGCCCGCGCGGGGCGCTCGCCTCGCCGCCCCACCAGCCGTACGAGCTGTAGTGCGCCATCGTGTCGACGAAGCCGTGGCTCGCGTCGAGCAGCCGGGGCGGGCAGGTGGGCAGCAGGGTGAAGCCGATCAGGCCGATGAAGGTGGACGTCATCAGCCAGGTGCGGGCGGCGCGGTAGCGCACCGCGTGGGAGCGGAACAGCCAGATCAGGATCGCCGGGGTCACCAGGTAGTGCAGCGACGCGTACCAGAAGTCGGCGGGTATGCCGAGCCACGGCTCACGGGTGAAGAGACGGTTCAGCGGGTGCTCGGCGTTGAGGTACAGCGCCTTCTCGACGCGCAGGATCGCCAGGCCGTGGTCGACGGCGTCGGAGACGTCGCCGCGGACGACCAGCCGGCCCGCCGAGTAGCAGGCGTACACCAGGAGGATGAGCGGCAGCTCCGTCCACCAGCGCAGCCGGGTCGCCGGGGCGGCCTCGGTGCCCGGTGTCTCGGTGTGCGGCATCCGATCGCTCCCCCTTTGTTCTCGCGCGGTGCTCCGTTCAGCGGCCAGCCACTCTACGGTGTGCGCGCGTCCCCCGTGACATGCCCTCGGCTCTGAGAGACGCGTGGATCGCCCCCCGGGTTGCCCGCGACCAGGGTGCGCGATGATGGGGGAGTTCCGCCTGCGAATTTTCACCCGGAAGGTCTCCCATGGCACCGCGCATCCTGCTGGCCCGGCACGGACAGACCGAGTGGTCGCTGTCCGGCAAGCACACCGGCAGGACCGATGTGCCGCTCCTGGAGGAGGGCCGGCGGGGTGCCAAGCTGCTCGGCGAGCGGCTGCACCGGGCGCCGTACGGGGGGCTGCCCGGTGTCGAGGTGCGTACCAGTCCGCTGGTTCGTGCGCGGGAGACGTGTGAGCTGGCCGGGTTCGGTGACCGCGCGGAGAACTGGGACGCGCTCATGGAGTGGGACTACGGGGCGTACGAGGGGATGACGCCGGCGGAGATACAGGCGGTGCGGCCCGGGTGGCTGATCTGGCGGGACGGGGTCCCGGAGGGGGAGACCCTGGCCGAGGTGACGGCGCGTGCGGACGAGGTGGTGGCCTGGGCCCGGTCCGCCGACCGCGACGTGCTGGTCTTCGCGCACGGGCACATGCTTCGTTCCATCGGTGCGCGTTGGCTTGATCTGCCGATCGGTTTCGCGGCCCGTATCCGGCTGAATCCGACCTCCCTGTCGGTGCTGGGGTGGGCGTACGGCGAGCCGGCGGTGGAGTCCTGGAACGAGACGGGGCATCTGGCGGCTGCGTGACGCCTGGCGCCTGGTTCCTGGGTGCGTGGCCCGGTGCTCGTGGGGTGCCCCGCGTGGGGGCTGGGCGGGGGTGGGTCGCGCTGCCCGGCGCTTGCGGGGTGCCGCTGCGCCCACCCGTGCCGCCCCAGCGGCACGATTGCCCGCAGTTGGCGGGGCGTGGGTGGTGTCTCAGCGGCACGGTCGCCCGCAGTGACGCGCCGGTGGTCACATCGCGCGGGGGAGTGAGTCGTGGCGGTCCAGGAAGGCTGAGACGCCTGATGCCCGGCGGTGGGGGAGCAGTACGCGGGATGTGCCGGCCAGCATGGTGCGGACCCGGGACGACTGGACCTCGGTCAGTAGGTCCAGTACCTGCATTCCGGCCTCCGCCGCCTCGTCCGGGCGGCCCCCGCGGGCCAGGTCGTCCGCCAGCTCCGCCGTGTACAACGCGATGTTCCGCGTGAAGTGCGGGTCCTGGAGCTCCGCCGCCCGCCGTGCGTGCCGGGCCGCGCGCGGCCAGTCGCCCAGCGTCGACCAGCACTGCGCCTCCAGGCCCTCCAGTTCGGCCTCCCCGTAGAAGCTCATCCACTCCGGGTCCGCCTCCGACGGCCCGCGCTCGAAGTACGCCCCCGCCCGGACCAGCGCCTGCTCGCAGCCCGTGCGGTCGGCGAGCCCCGCCCAGCCGCCCGCCTCCCGCAGCGCCAGCAGCGACATCAGCCGCGGGGAGCCGAGCGGGCGCGCGGCCCGCTGCGCGGCCTGCGCCGCCCGTACCGCCTCCCGGGGCCGGCCCGCGTCCCGCGCGAGGAACGCCGTGTTGCAGAAGGCGTGCGCCTCCACACCCGGGTCCCCGGTCACCCGCGCGGTCGCCAGCGCCTCCGCGTAGTGCGAGCGCGCGTCGTCGAAGCGGCCCGAGTCGTGCGCCAGCCAGCCCACCGAGATGGCCAGCTCCCCGGCGCCCGAGTACAGCCGGTCCGCCGTCCGCTGCCGGGTCGTCCCCGCGTCCAGCAGTGCGTAGGCGGCGCGCAAGGGGGCCGCCGCGCGGCGGTACAGCCCGTCCGCCCCGTGCCGGTCGTCCAGCAGCCGGATGCGGCGGACGGCCTCCTCCAGGGTGCCCGCGTCGCTCGCCCCCGCGCGGCGGACGGCGCGCTGTGCCGCCGAGGCGTCGGAGGCGAACCCGTACGGGCTCAGCGAGGTGGCGGCCATCGTGGCGCCCCCGCCGGTCATGAATGCGCGACGCAGCACGTCGCTCTCCTCGTGGTCGTGCGTGTCGTACGTGTCGTACCGGTCCTGCGTCTCATACGGCTCGTACGCCCCGCTGTTCTCAGTCGTGGCGTTCGCCGGGTTCTCGGTGTGGGCCGGGGACGTGTCCCCGGCGGTCCGCGCTCCGCGCCCGCGCACCGACGAGCGGGGCGCGAAGCCCAGGTCGGTCAGCGTGCGGCCGGGGAACATGTGCAGGAACACCCGTTCGTAGGCGTAGTTGGGGCAGCGGATCTCGCCCGCCTCCACCCGGTGCACGTACCGCGCGTCACAGCTGACCCGCTCGCCGATCTCGCGGGCGGCCCGCCGGACCACCGCGGCGAACTCGGCCGGCGAGCGCGGTCCGCGCAGTTGCCGGAAGGCGAGGTTCGGCCGCGGGGGCCGATGGGGCTGGGACGAGGGCACCGTTGACGACGCCATGGCCGGGTCCTCTCTGCGAACCGTCGAACCATGCCGGAATCGGGGCGGTTTGTGCGTGTGCTGCCCTGTTTCCGGCGGGCTAGAACGTACCTGTTGTGACGGAGTCACTACGCGGAGTTTGGCAACAATCCGGATATGTCATCCGTGATCTGCCATGAACTGCCATCCTTTGCGGCGGACTTTTGTCGTAGCCGTTGACGTCGCGGCTCGTTGGGCCCTGTGTACCGGGGGCCCTATGTGTGCGGTGGAGGCCGGGATGACGACCAGTCGGAGCAAGGATTCTTTAGAGCTGCCGGAGCTGCCGGAGCTGCCGGAGCTGCCGGAGCTGACAGGGCTGGCGGAGCTGCCTGGGCTGCCGAGTGTGGACTGTGACGTGGTCACGGTTCCGGCGCGGCAGGGGCTGGAGGCGGTCGACATCCTGCGGCGGGGGGTGGGGGACGCGGTGGGGCCGGTGCTGCATGACGGCGGGTGCGACACGTTGGGGTTTCTGGTGCCTCCGGGGACGGCTGCGGACTGGGACGTGCCGGGGAGTGTCTGTACGGAGACGGACGGCTGCGGGCTGAGGCTGGCGCCGGTGGCTTCGGGGGAGGGGGCGGACTGGTTGCTGCCGCCGGGGGAGGTGGAGCCGGCGACGGATCCCGCGGCGTTGCGGGAGGCGCTGGACGAGGCCCAGCGGATGATCGAGGCTGCGGATGGGTGTGCGTGAGGTTCGGGTCCGGGGAGGGTTTTCGCCCCCGCCGCCCTTACCCTCCCCCATCACCCCGGGGGCGCTGCCCCCGGACCCCCGCTCCTCAAACGCCGGAG
This sequence comes from Streptomyces sp. NPDC051740, assembly GCF_044453165.1. Classification (NCBI taxonomy): domain Bacteria; kingdom Bacillati; phylum Actinomycetota; class Actinomycetes; order Kitasatosporales; family Streptomycetaceae; genus Streptomyces; species Streptomyces sp. NPDC051740. The sequence continues at coordinate 46,189 of NZ_JBITCL010000002.1, forward strand.
GGGCTGGGTGTAACGCCGGAGGGGCTGGAAGTGGCCCCGGCAGGGCTGGAAGTGGCCCCGGTGGAACTGGAAGTGACGCGGAGGGGCTGGGTGTAACGCCGACAGGGCTGGAGGCGGTCCCGGCAGGGCTGGAGGCGGCCCCGGTGGGGCTGGAAGTGACGCGGCAGGGGCTGCTGACGGGGCCTGGGACAATGGGGGAATGGGCAGGGCCAGGAACAGTGGGCGTGGACAAGCAGCCGTCGAGGGTGTCGTCGAGCAGGTCGACGGTGGGGTCGCCCGGCTTGTTCCCGACCGGGAGCGGGTGCGGGGGTGGACGCTGTTGATCGACGGGGCGCCGCAGTCGCATGTCGATCTCGACGATCCGGCGTATCTGTCCTTCGAGTACCAGCGCCGGTTCGGCCATGTCGTCGATCTCGCCGCCCCGCCCGGCAAACCCCTGCAGGCCGTGCATCTCGGTGGTGGCGCCTTCACCCTCGCCCGGTACGTCGCCGCCACCCGGCCCCGTTCCACCCAGCAGGTCGTCGAACGGGACGCGGCGCTGGTGCGACTGGTCCGGCGGGAGCTGCCGTTGGACCCGAAGGCCCGCATCCGGGTGCGTTCGGTGGACGCCCGTGAAGGGCTCGCCAAGGTGCCGGACGGCTGGGCCGGGCTCGTCGTCGCCGATGTCTTCAGCGGGGCCCGCACCCCCGCCCACCTCACCTCGACCGAGTTCCTCGACGACGTCCGCAGGGCCCTCGCCCCCGGCGGGGTCTACGCCGCCAACCTCGCCGACGGGCCGCCCCTCGCGCATCTGCGCGGACAGATCGCCACCGCCGCCGCCCGGTTCGCCGAACTCGCGCTGATCGCCGACCCCGCGGTGCTGCGCGGCAAACGCTTCGGCAACGCCGTCCTGGTCGCCTCCGACGCGCCCCTGCCGATCGCCGAGCTGACCCGCCGGGCCGCCTCCGACCCGCACCCGGGCCGCGTCCAGCACGGCAGGGACCTCATCGACTTCACCGGCGGGGCCACCCCCGTGACGGACCGGGCGGCGGTCGCCTCACCGGCGCCACCCGCGTCCGTGTTCGGGTGACCGGGCCGGTCGGCGCGTACGGGCCCCGGGGGCGGTCGTGTCATCGGTGCCGCGCGCGCCTGCGGTCCGGTGACGGAGCAGGTGCGTACGGAGCAGGTGCGTACGGAGCAGATGCGTACGGGGAAGGGAACACCCCTTCGCGTCACCCGTGACGGAACCCCTCAGTACGTACCGATCTCCACTCGCGGCGGACCGTCGTGCCAGGTGCAGAAGACCGACACCCGGTCCGCGCCCGAGGTGAACTCCACCCGGATCCACGACTCCGTCTTCCACACCTGCATCGACCAGCCGGCCCCCGGTGTCGCCGACACCAGCGACGCGGAGGTCTCGCCGAGGTCGAACACCGCCCGGCCGCCCTTGGTGTCGTAACCCTTCACCTGACCGGAGGCGGCCGGAGCGGAGGGGGAGGGGGAGGACGGGGGCGTGGTGGTCCGGGACGGCTTCGGATCCGGTTCGGGGGACGACGCCTCGTCGGGCTTCGCCGACGGCTTCCGCGTCTCCCCGGGCTTCTCCGAACGCCGCTCCGCCTCCGACGGCCGCTGCGTCGAGGACGACGCCGCCCGCGACTTCTCTTCGGCCGCCGTGACGGGCAGGGCACGGGGCGGATCGTAGGCGGTGCCCTCCATCACCGTGCTGACACCCCACCACGACAGCGTGACCGCCGCGCCCGTGGCGAGCAGCCAGGCCAGTACGTGTACGAATCCTCTGCGCATCGTCGGGCCATACTGCCCCATCCGTCTCGGGAGTGTCGCGCCGGCGGAGGTGTCCGGAGTTGTCCACAGGCCCGCACCCGGCCCGCCCGGCATGGCGTACGGTGCGGCGCATGGCAAGTGTTCTCGTGGTCGAGGACGACCAGTTCGTCCGCTCGGCGCTCATCCGGCAGCTCACCGACGCCTCGCACACCGTGCGCAGCGTGGGCACGGCGCTGGAGGCGCTGCGCGAGGTCGCCCACCACCGTTTCGACGTGGTCGTGCTGGACCTCGGACTGCCCGATCTCGACGGCTCCGAGGCCCTCAAGATGCTGCGCGGCATCACCGACGTACCGGTGATCATCGCGACCGCCCGGGACGACGAGACCGAGATCGTACGGCTGCTCAACGCCGGCGCGGACGACTATCTGACCAAGCCCTTCTCGGTGGAGCACCTCTCGGCCCGGATGGCGGCCGTGCTGCGCCGGGCCCGGGCCGGCGGCGGGGAGGCGGCGCCCTCCCCGGTCATCCGGGTCGGCGGCCTGACCGTCGACCCGCTGCGCCGCCAGGCCGAACTGGACGGCGTACGGCTCGATCTGACCCGGCGTGAGTTCGACCTGCTCGCCTTCCTCGCCGGACGGCCCGGCGTGGTCGTCCCCCGCAAGGAGCTGCTCGCCGAGGTGTGGCAGCAGTCCTACGGCGACGACCAGACCATCGACGTCCATCTGTCCTGGCTGCGCCGGAAGCTGGGGGAGACCGCCGCCCGTCCCCGCTATCTGCACACCCTGCGGGGCGTCGGCGTGAAGCTGGAGCCCCCGGCCGCGCAGGCGCCGCACGCGCCGCGCACGCCCGGGGTGGAGCCGCCGCGATGAGATGGGCCCTGGTGAAGGTGTCGCTGGCGGTGACCGCGATGGTCGTGGTCGCCTTCGCGGTGCCGCTCGGTCTGGTCATCCGGGAGATGGCCCGCGACCGCGCCTTCTCCAACGCCGAGCGGGAGGCGGCGGCCGTCGCCCCCGCGCTGTCCATCACCACCGACCGCGACCAGCTCGAACGCGTCGTCGCCTCCGTCGGCTCGGACGCCGCGATGGCCGTGCACATCCCGGCCGGCGACGGCAGCGAGGCCCTCGACATAGGGGAGCGGCGGGCCGCCGAGGAGGACGTCGCGGCCGTGCGGGAACTGGGGCGTGTCTCCACCTCCACCGTGTCCGGCGGTTCGGCCCTGCTCCAGCCGGTCGCGCTGAGCAGCGGCGAGATCGCCGTCGTCGAGGTGTTCGTCCCCGAGGCCGAGGTCACCAACGGTGTCGGCACGGCCTGGGCGGTGCTCGCCGGGGTCGGGGTCGCGCTGATCCTCGGCTCGGTCGCGGTCGCCGACCGGCTGGGCGTACGGATGGTGCGGCCCGCGCAGCGGCTGGTCGAGGGGGCGCACGAACTGGGCGAGGGGAAGCTGGGGGCCCGGGTGCCCGAGGACGGGCCGACCGAACTGCTTCTGGCGGCCGTGGCGTTCAACTCCATGGCCGACCAGGTCGTCCAACTGCTCGCCAACGAGCGGGAGCTGGCCGCCGACCTGTCCCACCGGCTGCGTACGCCGCTGACCGTGCTGCGGCTCAACGCCGCCTCCCTCGGCGACGGTCCGGCCGCCGAGCAGACCCGGGCGGCGGTCGAGCAGCTGGAGCGGGAGGTGGACACCATCATCCGCACCGCCCGTGACGCCAAGCCGCAGACGGCCGCCGCCGGACCCGGTGCCGGGTGCGACGCGGCCGAAGTGGTGCGGGAGCGGATGGCGTTCTGGTCGGCGCTCGCCGAGGACGAGGGCCGTAAATGGCGGGTGGCCGGCGCCGACCGGCCGGTGCGGATACCCGTGGCCCGCACCGATCTGGCCGCCTCCCTCGACGCGCTGCTCGGCAACGTCTTCCGGCACACCGCCGAGGGCACCGCGTTCGCGGTCGACGTGCACAACGGCGAGGACGCGGTGATCGTGCTGGTCTCCGACGCGGGCCCCGGCATACCCGACCCCGAGGCGGCGATGGCCCGCGGCCGGGGCTCCGGCAGCGACGGTTCGACCGGGCTCGGCCTGGACATCGTGCGCCGGCTCGCGGAGTCGACCGGCGGGGACGTACGGATCGGTTCGTCCGTGCTCGGCGGGACCGAGGTGCGGATCTGGATCCAGCTCGACGGGCGCGAGCGGGAACCCCGGCGGCGCGGACACCGGGGGACCGTGCGCCGCCGTCGCGGACCGGGCCGGCTGGTCGCCTCCTTTAACCGGCCCCGATCCCTTCCTTAAGCGCACCCTAAGATCCCCAACGGCCTCCCGGATCAGGAACTTTGTCCGAATCCGGCTCGCTAGCGTGCTGCCGCACACCCCCGGACGGCAACGAAGGCAGGCACGCGATGAGCACGCACCGGCGCAGGATCAGCGGCAGGAACAAGGCGATCGGCGCGGTGACCGCCGCGGCCGTGGCCGGCGGCGGCGCGTTCCTGTTCACCAGCACCGCCCAGGCGGCCGGTGTCGGCGCGGCGTACACCAGGACCAGCGAGTGGTCGACCGGGTACACCGCCCAGTACGTGGTGACCAACAACAGCGGCGAGCGGAACCAGGACTGGAAGCTGGAGTTCGACCTGCCCGCCGGCACCGAGCTCGGCTCGCTGTGGAACGCCGAGGCCGGTGTGAGCGGCCGGCACGTCACCGTGCGGTCCGCCAAGTGGGACACCGACGGCCTGGCCGCGGGCGAGTCCGTCACCGTCGGTTTCGTCGCCAAGGGCACCGGCGACCCGGCCGGCTGCCTGGTCGACGGCGCCCGGTGCGGCACGGACAGCGCCCCCGCGCCCGAACCCAGCGGCCGTCCCACCGACGCCCCCACCCCCACCACCCAGCCGACCCCCACCGAGGAGCCGACCGCCGGGCCCACCGAGAGCACCGGCACCGGCAACGGCACCGACGCCGGGTTCGCGCCCTACGTCGACACCTCCCTCTTCCCCGCCTTCGACCTGGTCGCGAGCGCCGAGGCGACCGGCGTGAAGAACTACAACCTCGCCTTCATCACCGACGGCGGCGGCTGCACCCCCAAGTGGGGCGGTGTCAGCGACCTCGGCGGCAACGCCGTGGCCGGACAGATCGGCGCGCTGCGCGCCGAGGGCGGCGACGTCCGGGTCTCCTTCGGCGGCGCGGCCGGCTCCGAACTCGGCACCACCTGCGCCTCGGCGGACGCGCTGGCCGCCGCCTACACCAAGGTCGTCGACACCTACCGGCTCACCAAGGTCGACTTCGACGTCGAGGGCGGCGCCCTGCCCGACACGGCGGCCAACACCCGCCGTGCCCAGGCGATCGCCAAGCTCCAGAAGGCCAACCCCGGCCTGGACGTCTCCTTCACTCTCCCGGTGATGCCGGAGGGCCTCACCCAGGACGGCGTGAACCTGCTCGCCGACGCCAGGAAGAACGGCGTACGGATCGACGCCGTCAACATCATGGCGATGGACTACGGACCGGCGTACAGCGGCGACATGGGCACCTACGCCGAGCAGGCCGCCACCGCCACCCAGGCCCAGATCAAGGGCGTCCTCGGGCTGAGTGACGCCGACGCCTGGAAGACCGTCGCCGTCACCCCCATGATCGGCGTCAACGACGTCGTCACCGAGGTCTTCAAGGTCGACGACGCCACCCAGCTGGTGGACTTCGCCGAGTCCAAGGGCCTCGGCTGGCTGTCGATGTGGTCCGGCGCCCGTGACCAGCAGTGCGCCGGCGGCACCAAGCCGTCCGCCGACCCCACCTGCAGCTCGATCCTCCAGGACGAGTTCGCCTTCTCGAAGGCGTTCGCGGCCTACGAGTAAGCAGCGCACGGCGGAAAGAAACGGGGCGCGGCACCCCCCCTGGGATGCCGCGCCCCGCCCCCCGTTCTCCGCTCCCCCGTCTCCCGGAACCGGGAGCCGGTCAGATGCCCTCCGGCTCCGGAAGCGCTCCGTCCTTCGCGGCCCGCGCGTACCACAGGGCGCTGGACTTCGGGGTCCGCTGCTGGGTCACGTAGTCGACGTACACCGCGCCGAAGCGCTTGTCGTAGCCGTACGCCCACTCGAAGTTGTCCATCAGGGACCACAGGTAGTAGCCGCGCACGTCCGCGCCGTCGGCGATGGCCCGGCGCACCGCCGAGAGGTGGCCGTGCAGGTAGGCGACGCGGTCCGGGTCGTGCACCCTGCCGTCGGCGTCCGGCTTGTCGTCGAAGGCCGCGCCGTTCTCGGTGATGTAGATCGGCAGGCCGGGCGCCTCACGGTTGTAGCGCATGATCAGCTCGTGCAGGCCCGTCGGGTCGACGGACCAGCCCATCTCGGTCTGCTCGCCCGGCGACTGGTGGAAGGCGACGTCGTCCGTGGCGGGCCACGGCGAGTGCTCGCTCGCCCCGTGGCCGTCGGCCCGCGGGCCCTTGGCGTCCGGGTCCGCCGCCGAGACCAGGGTGGGCGTGTAGTAGTTGAGGCCGAGCGCGTCCAGCGGCTGGTGGATCAGGTCCAGGTCGCCGTCCTGGATGCACGACCAGTCGGTGATCGACGAGGTCGCCTCCAGCAGCGTCTCCGGGTAGGCGCCGTGCAGGATCGGGCCGTGGAAGATGCCGCCGGACAGGTCGTCGATCTTGCGCGCCGCCGCCACGTCCGCCGGGTCGCTCGGCGAGAGCGGCCGGACCACCGAGGTGTTGAGGCTGAGCGCGACGGAGTTGCGGGCCGGCATCACCGAACGCAGCGCCTTGGTGCCCAGGCCGTGCGCCAGGTTCAGGTGGTGGGCGGCCTTCAGCGCGGCCGCCGGGTCGGTGCGGCCGGGGGCGTGCACACCGGAGGCGTAGCCCAGGAAGGCGCTGCACCAGGGCTCGTTGAGCGTGATCCAGTTCTCCACGCGGTCGCCGAGCGCCTCGCCCACGATCTGCGCGTACTCGGCGAAGCGGTAGGCGGTGTCGCGCTCCGGCCAGCCGCCCGCGTCCTCCAGCTCCTGCGGCAGGTCCCAGTGGTAGAGGGTGACGGCCGGCTTGATGTCCTTCGCCAGCAGCTCGTCGACCAGCTTGCGGTAGAAGTCCAGACCGCGCTGCACGGCGGGGCCGCGGCCGGTCGGCTGCACCCGCGACCAGGAGACGGAGAAGCGGTAGGCGTTCAGGTTGAGGTCCGCCATCATCGCCACGTCGTCGCGGTAGCGGTGGTAGTGGTCGTTGGCGATGTCACCGGTCTCGCCGCCGGCCGTCTTGCCCGGCGTGTGGCTGAAGGTGTCCCAGATGGAAGGCGTGCGCCCGTCCTCCCGCACCGCCCCCTCGATCTGGTACGCGGAGGTCGCGGCGCCCCAGAGGAAGGCGGGAGGAAAGGTCACCGGGGTCGCCGGCGTTGCGGAGTCAGACATGGAAGCGCTCCCATAGGAGGTCGTGGAAGACCGACGAGTACGAAAAGGAGGGGGGAGGGGCCGAGGCGGCGGTGACCCGGCCCCCAGGGGTACGAACGTGAAGCGGGCGTCAGCCCTTGACGGCGCCCTGCATGATGCCGCCCACGATCTGCTTGCCGAAGATCGTGAAGACCAGCAGCAGGGGCAGCGTACCCAGCAGCGCACCCGCCATGATCAGGGACTGGTCCGGGGTGTACCCGCGGCCGAGGCCCGCGACCGCCACCTGCACGGTCGGGCTGCCGGTCTGGGTCAGCACCAGGAACGGCCACAGGAAGTCGTTCCAGGTCTGCACGAACATCAGCATGCCGAGCACGGCCATCGCCGGCCGCGCGGCCGGGAACACCACGTGCCATATCACGCGCCAGCTGCTCGCGCCGTCCACCCGGGCGGCCTCGATGACCTCGTCCGGCAGCGCCTGGAGCAGGTACTGCCGCATGAAGAACACGCCGAACGCGCTCACCAGCGACGGGAAGATGACCGCCTGGAGCTGGTCGGACCAGTCGAGCTTGGCGACCATCATGTACAGCGGGATGATGCTGAGCTGCGGCGGCACCATCATCGTGCCGATCACGATCAGCATCAGCGCGTTGCGGCCCTTGAAGCGCAGCTTGGCGAAGGCGAACCCGGCGATCGTCGACAGCACGACGATGGTCACCGCCGAGATGCCCGCCACGATCGTGGTGTTGAGGAAGGCCTCACCGAGGTTGGCGTCCTGCCAGGCGATCTCCAGGTTCTTGAACAGGTTGGAACCGAACCAGAGCGGGGGCGGGTTCTCCGCCAGCCGCTGGTTGTCCCGGGAGGCGGCGATCGCGGTCCACACCAGCGGGAACAGCGACACGATCGTGAACACGATCAGGATCGCGTACGCGATCGGACCGCCGTGCAGCGTTCCGCCGGCCCGCGCCGACTTCGGCAGGCGCGGACGCTTGGACTCCTTGGCGGGCGTGGTCTCGGGGGGCGTCACAGTCGTCGTCACGGCCACACCTCCTTAACTGCTGGCGCGCAGCCGGCGCGAGATGAGCTGGTTGATGATGCCGACGACGATCAGGATCGCGAACATCGTCCAGGCGATCGCCGAGGCACGGCCCAGGTGCTGGTTCACCCAGCCCTGCTCGTACAGGTACAGGCCGAGCGTCTGGAACTGGTGCTCCGCGCCGCCGGACGCGCCCTTGTTGGCGTCGAACAGCAGCGGCTCGCCGAAGACCTGGCTGGCGCCGATGGTGGAGACCACCACCGTGAACAGGATCGTCGGACGCAGCGAGGGCAGCGTCACGTGGAGGAACTGCTTCCAGCGGCTGGCGCCGTCCAGCGCCGCCGACTCGTACAGGTCCTGCGGGATGGCCTGCATCGCGGCCAGGTAGATCAGCGCGTTGTAGCCGGTCCAGCGCCAGATGATGATCGCCGACACGGCGAACTGCGAGGGCCACTTGTCGCCCTGCCAGTCGACCGGGTCGATCCCGACGAGGTCGAGACCCCAGTTGATCATGCCGTAGTCGTAGCCGAAGAGCAGCACGAACACCAGGGAGGCGGAGGCGATCGAGGTGGCGTACGGCGCGAGCATCGCGACCCGGTAGAAGGTCGAGGCGCGCAGCTTGTAGTTGAGGATGTGGGCGATGCCCATCGCGATCAGCAGCTGCGGAACGGTCGCGATGATGCCGATGGTCAGGGTGTTCTGCGCGGCGTTCCAGAAGAACTCGTCGTCGAAGATCCGGGTGTAGTTCTTCAGCCCGACCCAGCTCATGTCGGTCGGGGCGGTCAGCTCCACCTGGTGCAGCGAGGCCCAGCCCGTGTAGATCAGCGGGAACAGGCCGAAGGCGATGAAGAGCAGGAAGAACGGCGAGACGAACGCGTACGGGCTCCAGCGCATGTCGCGCTGCCAGCGCCGGGACAGCTTGGCCCGGCGTCGCTGGTCCTTGTCCGTGGGCACGGAGCCCTTGGGCGGACGGCCCGGGGCCGCGCCCCCCTTGACGGGGAGCGCGGCGGTGTCGTGGCGGGTGGCCATCTCGGTCACTTGTCCAGGTTGTTGTCGATGGTCTTGGTGGCCGTCTCCCAGGCCTCCTTGGCGGACTTGCCCTTGGTCACCAGGATGACGCCGTTGTCCGTCAGGCCCTGCTGGATGATCTGGTCCTTCGGGCCGATGACCTGGACCGGGATCTGCTTGGCGGCCTCGGAGAAGATCTCACCGATCGGGGCGTCACCGGTCATCTCGTTCTTCGCGCCGGTCACCTCGGGGCTGTCGTACGCGCCCGGGGTGCTCGGGAAGCTGCCCTGCACCTTGAACAGCTTCGCCTGCTGCTCGGGCGCGGTCAGCCAGGTCACCAGCTTCTGCGCCTCCTCGACGTTCTTGCCGTTCTTCGGCACGCCCAGGAAGGCGCCGCCCCAGTTGCCGGACTTCGGCGCGACGGCGACGTCCCACTTGCCGGCGGCCTCCGGCTTCGACTTGCCCTTGATGTAGCCGAGCATCCACGGCGGGCAGGCGACGGTGGCGAACTTGCTGTTGGCGATGGTCGTGTCCCAGGCGGGCTGGAACTGCGTCTGCGACTGGACCAGGCCCTTCTCGGCGGCCTCGGCGGTCAGGTCGAAGGCGTCCTTGACGGCCGGGTTGGTCTTGTAGATGACCTCGCCGGAGGCGTCGTAGAACTTCTCCTCCTCACTGCTGAGGACGGCGTTGAGCATGCCGCCGGGGGAGTCCATGAAGAAGGTGTCCTTGCCGGCCTTCTTCTTGTACTTCTCACCGGTCTCGATGAACTTGTTCCAGTCGCCGGCCCACAGCTTGCCGACCTCCTCGCGGTCGGTCGGCAGGCCGGCCTTCTCGAAGAGGTCCTTGCGGTAACAGATGGCCATCGGGCCGACGTCGGTGCCGAGACCGACGGTCTGGCCGTCCTTGCTGGTGGCCTGCTCCCACTTCCAGGGCAGCCAGTTGGCCTTGTCGACGCCCTCGGCCTTGGACATGTCCGCGAACTTGTCCGCCTGGGTGCCGACGATCTCGGCGATGTTGGCGATCTCGATGGCCTGGACGTCCATCAGACCGCTGTTGGTGGTGAGGTGGTTGAGCAGCGCGGGGTAGTAGTTCTCGTTCCGCTCGACGACCGTCTGCTCGATCTTGACGTCCGGGTTCAGCTTCTCGTACTCGGCGTAGAGACCGGCCTCCTCGTAGCCGAAGGTGCCGAACAGACCCATCGTGATCTTGGTCTTGCCCTCGCTGTCGGACGAGGATCCGTCGCCGTCGCCACCGCCGTCGTCGGCACAGCCGGCCAGCAGCCCGGTGCCCAGCGACACCACGGCCGCTATGGCCAGCGCCTTACGGGCGATGGGCTTCCCCCCGCCCGACCGCTGACGGGAGAGGGGGAGGGTACGTGCTCGCATTGCGTCCTCCTGTTGCCCTGACGTACCGACCCCCCGGCCAACGGCTTTGTTGGTCCCGTATCTTGCGCGTTGCGGCTCGGGCGGGGAACGTGCGGGTTGTGTATGTGTCAGGTACCGTGGGAGCGCTCCCACAAGTGATGTGTTGAAGAGTCGCGGGTCCGGGCGGGGGTGTCAAGGGAACAGACGAGGCAAAGTGCCTTCAGTTATCTGCCTGTTAACTTGACGTCGAAGATCCGCCCACGGAAGCCCGTGGTCCGCACGCCGCCCTCCCGGCGGCGGCCACCGTCACTGGCGGGGCTGTTACATTCCAGGCCAGCGTGACATACGACGGAAGGCGGGGCCGATGGCAAGCCACGGAGCGCGGGGCCGGAGCGGCGGCCGGCCCACCCTCGAAGAGGTGGCCGCGCGCGCCGGCGTCGGCCGCGGCACGGTCTCCCGGGTGATCAACGGTTCGCCCCGGGTGAGCGACGCCACCCGCGCCGCCGTGGAGGCCGCGGTCGCCGAGCTCGGTTACGTCCCGAACACGGCGGCCCGCGCCCTGGCCGCCAACCGCACCGACGCCATCGCCCTCGTCGTGCCCGAGCCGGAGACCCGGTTCTTCGCCGAGCCGTACTTCTCCGACATGCTCCGGGGCGTCGGCGCGGCGCTCTCCGACACCCAGATGCAGCTGCTGCTGATCTTCGCGGGCAGCGACCGGGAACGGCAGCGGCTCGCCGAGTACCTCGCCGCCCACCGGGTGGACGGCGTGCTGCTGGTCTCGGTGCACGCCGACGACCCGCTGCCCGACATGCTGTCCCAGCTGGAGATCCCGGCCGTGATCAGCGGCCCCCGCTCGGCCGCCGAGACGCTCGCCTCCGTGGACTCGGACAACTACGGCGGCGCCCGCCAGGCCGTCGAGCACCTCATCGGCCGGGGCCGGCGCACCATCGCCCACATCACCGGCCGCCTCGACGTGTACGGCGCCCAGCGGCGCGTCGACGGCTACCGCGACGCCCTGCGTGACGCGGGCCACGAGGTGGACGAGCTGCTGATCGAGGCCGGTGACTTCTCCGAGGACGGCGGCCGGCGCGCGATGGCGGCCCTGCTGGAGCGCCGCCCCGACCTGGACGCCGTCTTCGCCGCCTCGGACGTCACCGCGGCCGGCGCCCGGCACGCCCTGCGCGACGCGGGCCGCCGCATCCCCGACGACGTGGCCCTGGTCGGCTACGACGACTCCGCCATCGCCCGCCACATGGACCCGCCGCTGACCAGCGTGCGCCAGCCGATAGAGGAGATGGGCCGCGCGATGATCGACCTCCTCCTCGCGGAGGTCGCCGACCGCCGCCCGTCGGTGTCCCGGGAGCTGGAGCGGCGCCAGATGGTGCTGGCGACGGAGCTGGTGGGCCGCGCCTCGTCGTGACGCCTCAGTGCTCCGTGCCGGGGGCCGGGTCCTTCAGGACCGCCTCGGCGTGCAAGGTGGGGGCGGCGACGCGGTGGTGTGCCCCGCGCTCCCACCACCGGGGGTCGGTGGCCTGCTCGTATTCCCTGCGCAGTCCGACCGGGACCAGGCCCAGGCGCCGGTCCGGCAGTGGTCTGCCGTCGGCCTCGGCCCAGGCGCTGATCTCCTCGAAGTCGTTCGCCGGTGAACCGGCGACCGCGTACACGGGGAGGCGGTCGGTGAGCACGGTGCGGGGCAGGGAGAGGCCGAGACGCTTCTCGAAGACGGCCAGGCTGCGGCGGTCGCGTTCGCGGTAGTCGTGGTCGTCGTAGTCGTCGTACTCCTCTTCGGGAACGGGGTCCGTCACGCCGTCGGGGAGCAGGAGTCCCGCGGCCACCAGGTCGGGCAGGAGCAGATCGGGTTCCTCGCCCCAGCGGACGCCCTCCTCGCCCAGTCCGTGTCCGCAGACGGTGCGGCCGTCGCGCGCGTACAGGACGGTGGTGGGCGGGTGCTCCGAGTTGTAGTGGTAGTGGACGGCCTCCACGCCGTCGCGGGAGACCTCCTCCCGCCGTTCGAGGTAGCGGCCGTAGAGGACGGCGAACGCCCAGCCCTCGTGCTCGCCGACCCGTACCGCGGCGCTGCCCGGCCCGCGCTCGGGGTAGCCGTCGACGTCGAGGTCGGCCATCTCGTCGTCGGTCATCGGTCCGGCGGCCGCCCCGCGCCGCGCCCCCATGCGCACCGCCAGCTCCTCGGCGTCGATGCCACGGGCGAAGTGCACATCGAACATGTACCCGGAACTCGTCACCGCGCCGACCATCCACCGCACACCGTCGCTCACGTGCCCTCCCCTGTGACGGCGAACAGGCCCTACGCCTGTTCGCCGACGACCGTAGGTCGGCCCGCTGACATCCCGGTGACGGAAACGAGTACAGCCGGTGACCTTGGCACAAGGTCACCGGCTGTACCGATGAGGGTGAGTGACGGGACTCGAACCCGCGGCATCCTGGACCACAACCAGGTGCTCTACCAGCTGAGCTACACCCACCATGGCCTTGTCGGTTGAGGTCAGTGACTTCTCCGACCGGCCGAGAAAAAGTGTACAGGGTCCGAAGGGGTGCTCGCGCACGCTTTCCGCGGCGGCCCCCGACGACCCCCCGATCCGCCTACTGAGCAGGCAGGACGTGCTTCGCGGCGATCTTCCTCGCGGTGTCCGAGTCGGGCCCCGGCTGCGGTACGAAGACGGCCTCGCGGTAGTAGCGCAGCTCCGCGATGGACTCGCGGATGTCGGCGAGGGCGCGGTGGTTGCCGTTCTTCTCGGGGCTGTTGAAGTACGCCCTCGGGTACCAGCGGCGGGCCAGCTCCTTGATGCTGGACACGTCCACGATGCGGTAGTGGAGGTAGTCCTCCAGGGTCGGCATGTCCCGCAGCAGGAAACCGCGGTCGGTGCCGACGGAATTGCCGCACAGGGGGGCCTTGCCGGGCTCCTTGACGTGTTCCCGCACGTAGTCGAGGACCTGCCGCTCGGCGTCCCCGAGCGTCGTGCCGCCCTCCAGTTCGGCGAGCAGTCCGGACGCGGTGTGCATCTCCCGCACCACCTCCGGCATCGTCTCCAGGGCCTGGTCCGGCGGGCGGATGACGATGTCCACGCCCTCGCCGAGCACGTTCAGTTCGGAGTCGGTGACGAGGGCGGCCACTTCGATGAGCGCGTCGTCCGACAGCGAGAGGCCGGTCATCTCGCAGTCGATCCACACCATGCGATCGTTCATGTGTCTAACCTTACGGTGCGCTGCGCCGTGCGGGGCCGGTGGTGACACCTGCCCGTGCCGGTGTGAACGTCACAGGGGCCGCCGCCCCCGGGCCCCCGCTCCGGCCCTGAACGGGCCTTGTCCTCGATCTCCCCCGGAGGGGCCACCCCCGACGGGCTGGATACGGCCGGGCCGTCCCCCCGGGTGCGGGCGGTGTGGGTGCGGCGCGCATGCCGGACGGGCCGGAGGCCATGGCCTCCGGCCCGTCCGGCTGCTGTCAGCTCACGGCGCGCTGCGCTGGCCCGGGAGGGCCGAGGCCGTCAGGGACGGGCCCAGGGCGCCGGCCGCCGCCGTGCGGCGGGACTGGTGCGGGAGCGGGTTGTCCGGGTGCGGGGCGGGTGGTGCCTGGTATCCCGGCTGGCCCGGTGGGAGGGCTCCCGCGGTGCTCGGGACGCCCTCGGTGTCCTGGTTCCGGTCGGCCTGCGGGCGCCGCGCGCGGTACGCGGCCCGGTAGGCGGCCGGGGACGAACCCAGCTGGCGCCGGAAGTGGCCGCGCAGCGCGACCGGTGAGCGGAAGCCGCAGCGGCCGGCGACCTCGTCCACCGAGTAGTCCGACGTCTCCAGCAGGCGCTGCGCCTGGAGCACCCGCTGCGTGATCAGCCACTGCAGCGGCGCGCTGCCGGTCAGCGAGCGGAACCGGCGGTCGAACGTACGACGGCTCATGTACGCGCGTGCCGCCAGCGTCTCCACGTCGAACTGTTCGTGGAGGTGCTCCAGCGCCCAGGCGACGACCTCGGCGAGCGGGTCGGCGCCGATCTCCTCGGGTAAAGACCTGTCCAGGTAGCGCTCCTGGCCTCCGCTGCGGCGCGGTGGCACCACCAGGCGGCGGGCCAGCGCGCCGGCCGCCTCGTTGCCGTGATCGGTGCGCACGATGTGCAGGCACAGATCGATTCCGGCCGCCGTGCCCGCGGACGTCAGCACGTCACCGTCGTCCACGAAGAGTTCCCGTGGATCGACGTGCACCGACGGATAGCGTTTCGCCAGCGTCGGCGCGTACATCCAGTGTGTGGTCGCGGGACGGCCGTCCAGCAGACCCGCCGCCGCGAGGACGAAGGCGCCGGTGCACAGCCCGACGATGCGGGCGCCCTCCTCGTGGGCCCGGCGCAGTGCGTCCAGGGCCTCCTCCGGCGGTGGCGAGGTGATCGAACGCCAGGCCGGCACCACGACGGTGCCCGCCCGGGATATCGCCTCCAGGCCATGCGGTGCGGTGAGTTCCAGGCCTCCCGTCGTCCGTAGCGGGCCCTCTTCGCCTCCGCACACGAGCAAGCGGTAGCGCGGTACGCCGGCGTCCTGGCGGTCAACCCCGAACACCGACAGCGGTATGGAACTCTCGAAGATGGGGCCGCCGCTGAACAGCAGCACCGCTACGATCTCCTTGCGGCGGCGGCCGGAGAGTTTCCGAGCCGTCGTTTCCGGCGCGGCAGTGGAGTCGTGGCTCATACTGCTAAGCCCCCCTTGGTGGTCGCGGCTCCTCGGTTGTGTCGCTCCTGCACGTTTCCCCTCGGTCCTGCACGAGTCCCCCGCCGTAAGACATCAAGATCGAATCTACTGCGTCCCGTCGCGCGCCGGTGGCCGGTTCGCCACCCGCGCATTGTCGACTTGGCAACTTGGCGTGAAGCATTCGATCACGAAGCGTTGCACTCGTGGGCCGTGCGGGGAAGTGCGCCTTGTCGCAGTGGCCAATCCACGTAGGGTGCGCGGGGCCCGGCGACCCCTTTTCGCGCAGGTCGAACGGGGGGTGGGGGGTGGTTACGGCGGAGGATGAACACCGGCCAGAAGTTGGCTGAAAAGAGACGGGTGAGGGCATGGAAACCGGTCAGTTGACCGGTGTATCCCCGCCACCGTCCGCGCCGGCCCCGCAAGGGCTCCGGATCCTCCCGGGCGGCAGCCGGCACGGAGTGCTCCGTGGCGCGGGGCACGGGGCCCGGCGTACGGCCGGGGCGTCGGTCACCGTGGGTCCGCGGCGGATCACCCCCGCCGGCGAGTGAACCCTGTGCGAAACACCTGTACAGCACAGCAACCATTGCGTGACGGGCGGACCCTCGTGCATGCTCCGGGGAACCCGCCTGCCGGTATGCGCGGGATCTGGGCTTAGGAGGCGTGCCGCCGTACCCTTGGGGGTATGGGGTTGGGAAGATAATTCCCGGACACAGCTCCGCCGCACACTGTCGTCCCCCACAAAGGATCACAACTCCGAGACAGCCATGGCCGGTCACGAATTCTTCGAACCCGCGGACCGCAAGCGGCCGGTCGCCGATCCCACGGCGGCCGAACCCCTGGCGGCGGAGGAACCACGCCATCCCTGCGACCCCGCGTTCCGGCACGGTGTGGTCGTCGGCTTCGACGGCTCCACCTCCAGCGAGCGGGCCCTCGCCTACGCCATCGGCATGACCCGGCGCTTCGGCTCGGGCCTGATCATCGTCCACGTCGCCAACCGGCTGCCCACGACCGTGTGGGCGGGCTGTGAGCCGCCGGTCTTCGTGGACGTCCCGGACCACCGCACGGAGGTGCTCGGACTCGAGCTGGCCTGTGCGGATTATCTGGCCGAGGTGCCGTGGATCCTCGTCGAGCGTGGTGGGGACATCTGCCACGAGCTCGAGGAGGTGGGGCGGGAGTACGCCGCCGACGCGATCGTCGTGGGTTCCACCCACGGGCTCGTGGGGCGGCTTTTCGGGTCCGTCGCCGGGAGGTTGGCCAAGCGGGCGCAGCGGCCGGTCGTCGTTATTCCGTGAGTTGTGACGGACCCCCGGTGCCGGGTGGCACACGTGGGGGTCCGTACTCATGTATCGGCCTGTGCGGGCGCGTTGGGGCTGATCGCGCGGTTCCCCGCGCCCCTGGGTGTCCTGCTCCGCCGTTTCCGGCCCGGTGAGGCCGCTGGGCTTGTCGCGCCCGTGCGGCGGGGCCGTGGATCGATACGGCCCCGCGCTCCCGGGAACTCCTACTCCACCGTCACCGACTTGGCGAGGTTCCTCGGCTTGTCGATGTCCCTGCCCAGGGCCAAGGCCGTGTGGTAGGCGAGGAGTTGGAGGGGGATGCCCATGAGGATGGGGTCGAGTTCGTCCTCGTTCTTGGGGACGAGGAGGGTGTGGTCGGCCTTCTCCTGGTCCTGGTGGGCGACCGCCACGATCTGGCCGCTGCGGGCCTTGATCTCCTCCATGGCCGCGCGGTTCTTCTCCAGCAGGTCGTCGTCCGGGACGATCGCGACCGTGGGGAGGGCCGGCTCGATCAGGGCCAGCGGACCGTGCTTCAGCTCGGAGGCCGGGTACGCCTCGGCGTGGATGTAGGAGACCTCCTTGAGCTTCAGGGAGGCCTCGCGGGCCACCGGGTAGCCCCGGACACGGCCGATGAAGAGCATCGAGCGGGCCTCGGCGTACCGCAGGGCCAGCTTCTTGATCTCCTCCTCCTGCTTCATGATCTCGGCGATCTGGCCCGGGAGCCTGCGCAGACCCTCGATGATCCGCTTGCCGTCGCGCACCGACAGGTCACGGGTGCGGCCCAGGTGCAGGGCGAGCAGGGCGAAGGCGACCGTGGTGTTGGTGAAGCACTTGGTGGACACCACGCAGACCTCGGGCCCGGCGTGCACGTAGACGCCGCCGTCCGCCTCGCGGGCGATCGCGGAGCCGACGACGTTGACCACGCCCAGCACCCGCGCGCCCTTGCGCTTCAGCTCCTGCACGGCCGCCAGCACGTCGTACGTCTCACCGGACTGGGAGACCGCCACGTACAGGGTGTCGGGGTCCACGACCGCGTTGCGGTAGCGGAACTCGGAGGCCGGCTCGGCGTCGGCGGGGATCCGGGCCAGCTCCTCGATCATCTGCGCGCCGATCATGCCGGCGTGGTACGAGGTGCCGCAGCCGAGGATCTTCACCCGGCGGATCCGGCGCGCCTCGCGGGCGTCCAGGTTGAGGCCGCCCAGGTGCACGGTGGAGAAGCGGTCGTCGATCCGGCCGCGCAGCACGCGGTCCACGGCCTCGGCCTGCTCGTGGATCTCCTTGTGCATGTAGGTGTCGTGGCCGCCCATGTCGTACGACGCCGCCTCCCACTCCACGGTGGTCGGCTCGGCGGTCGTACGGGTGCCCTCGGTGGTGTAGGTGCGGAAGTCGTCGGCCTTCAGCGTGGCCATCTCGCCGTCGTCCAGCGTCACGATCTGACGGGTGTGCGCGACCAGCGCGGCGATGTCCGAGGCGACGAACATCTCCTTCTCGCCGATGCCGAGCACGACCGGCGAGCCGTTGCGGGCCACCACGATGCGGTCCGGGAAGTCGGCGTGCAGGACGGCGATGCCGTACGTGCCCTCGATGAGGCGCACGGTCTCGCGGACCTTGTCCTCCAGCTTCTCGGCCGTCGAGCGGGCGATGAGGTGGACGAGGACCTCGGTGTCGGTCTCGGAGAGGAACTCGACGCCGTCCGCCTCCAGCTTGCGGCGCAGGTCGGAGGCGTTGTCGATGATGCCGTTGTGGACGACGGCGACCTTGCCCTCGGCGTCCAGGTGCGGGTGGGCGTTCACGTCGGAGGGGGCGCCGTGGGTGGCCCAGCGGGTGTGGGCGATGCCGGTGGTGCCCTTGAAGCGCGCCGGGACCTTGGCCTCCAGGTCACGCACCCGTCCCTTGGCCTTGACCATCTTCAGGCCGGACGCCTTCGGGGACGTGACGGCGATGCCCGCCGAGTCGTAGCCGCGGTACTCCAGGCGCTGCAGGCCTTCCAGCAGCAGGGGAGCGACCTCACGCCTGCCGATGTATCCGACGATTCCGCACATGTGTGTATGTTCCTAGCCGTAGACGATGCGGCGCAGTTGCCGGAGCGAGAGCTCGGGCGGGGCCACCGCGCGGTATCTGAGGTCCGCCTCGATCCGTTCGAAGATCGTCGCGTTCACCAGGCCCTGGGCCTGGAGCTCGCGGTGGCGGCGACGGACGTACTCCTCGGTCGTCTCGTCGAAGTAGGCGAGCACGTCCTGGACCACGCGCAGTGCCTCGCCCCGGCTGAGGGGCGTGGACCGCGTCAGATGATCAACGAGTTCGTCGTGCACTCGATGATCCTGGGGTACCGGCCGTGGTTTCGCAACAAACGTGCCCGATTTCGGGCAGGACTCACAGGCGGGGCCCAGGTTTGGCTCACAGGCGCTTGAGGACGGCCTGTTTGGCGAGGGTGAACTCCTCGTCCGTCAGCACCCCGGACCGGTGCAGCTCGCCCAGCTCCCGCAGCCGGCGCAGCAGGGCGTCGTGGTCGTCCTCGGCCGGGGCGGGGGCGGTCAGGGGCCGAGGTGCGGCCTCCAGCTCCCGCGGGTGGTCGTCGGCGGGTGCGGACGGGTGCGGCAGGCGGGCCTGGACGGCGGCGGCGACGAGCGCCATCAGCGGGTCCTTCCTGAAGCCCCACAGCTCCACCGAGTTCGGGTCGTACTTGGCGGGGGCCTTGGTGGGGGAGTGCCGCACGGAGAAACGGAGGTGGCCGTTCTCCAGTCCGACCGCCGGCTGCCACTCCACGCCGGTCAGGTCCGCCATCGCGAGGGTGCGGGTGCCGGCGGCGGCCTTGGCGTCCTCCGTCTTCCAGTTCCACTCCAGCCGGACGCGCTCGCCGTCGAAGCTCACCGTGCCGTCCCCGGCGGAGACGGACAGCGGCACGGACGGGCCGGGCAGCAGGTACTCGGTGACCGGGTCGGAGGGGACCTGGTCCAGCAGCAGGGCGGTGCGGACCTCCTCCGTGAAGTACTCGGCGACGCCGTAGCGGTCGGAGTCGACGATCAGCTGGTAGGGGTCGTGCGGTTCGGTGAGCCGGCCGCCGGTCGCGTGCAGCAGGGGGTCGGCGCCGTCGCGCAGCCGCAGCTTGAGTCGTCCCGACTTCTTGCCCTGCTCCAGGGAGATGCCGGCCAACGCCTGTAGCGGCAGTACCAGTTCACCCAGGGTCCTGCGGAGCAGGCCGACGTTCTTGTCCCGGCCGGGGGTCAGCCGCAGGGCGTCCCCGTCGAAGGTCCAGGTGCCGTCCTTCTGGATGATTTCCGCCATGGGACCGATTGTTTCATCGGATCTGCGGGCCGGTGGGGGGCTGGTCGCGCCCACGCGGCGGAGCCGCACGGTGATACGGCCCCGCGCCCCTGAGTGTGTTCGCCCCCGAGGTGTTCATACCGACGAGCACCCCGGAGGACCGTACTCCGGGGTGCTCGCCCGTCTGTGGGTCAGAGCCCGGCGATCGGGTTCCTCAGGGTGCCCACCAGCTGGAGCGCGCCCGACGGGTCCGTCAGGTCGACCATCTGCCTGTTGTTGCGGAGCTGGAGGCGGTTGAGGCAGGAGAGGGCGAACTCGGGGGCGAACATGTCGTGGCGGGCGAACCTGTCGGCGAGTTCGGGGACCGACGCCTGGTACTCGCGGGTGATCTCCGCGACCGTGCCCCAGAAGTCGTCCTCCTCCACGATGCCCTCCTCGGCGAGGTTCGCCGCGAGGAAGCGGAAGAAGCAGTCGAAGACGTCCGTGAAGACGGACAGGAGCTTCGTGTCGTCCGGGACCTCCACCCGGATGCGGGAGACCTCCGGCGGCAGCACCGCGTCCGGGTCCATCACCGCGATCTCCTCGGCGATGTCCTTGTAGATCGCCCGCCGCACCACCCCGTCCTCCAGGACGAGGATCACGTTCTCGCCGTGCGGCATGTACACCAGGTCGTAGGCGTAGAAGCTGTGCAGCAGCGGGACGTAGTACGCCCGCAGGTAGTGCCGCAGCCACTCGGCCGGGGCGAGCCCCGAGCGTGCGATCAGCGCGCCCGCGAAGGACCTCCCCTCGTGGTCGACGTGGACCAGGGAGGCCATGGTGGCGAGCGACTCGCCGTCCTTCAGGGACGGCACCGGGCTCTCCCGCCACAGCGCGGCCAGCATCTTGCGGTACGGCGAGTAGCGGTCCGTGGCCTGCTCGTACTCCAGGTGCCGGTAGCCCACGGCGGCCCGCTCGCGGATGACGGACAGCCCCGTGGCCCGCAGCACCGGGTCGCCGTCGATCAGCCGGGCCAGCCAGTCGTTGATCGCCGGGGTCGCCTCCATGTAGGCGGCGGACAGTCCCCGCATGAAGCCCATGTTGAGGACGGACAGGGCCGTCTTCACATAGTGCTTCCCGGGGTGCGAGGTGTTGAAGAAGGTGCGGATGGACTGCTGGGCCAGGTACTCGTCGTCGCCCTCGCCCAGGCAGACCAGGTGCCCGCGCGCCACCTCGGCGGCGAAGGTGACGGACAGCTTGTTCCACCACTGCCAGGGGTGGACGGGGATGAGGAGGTAGTCGTCGGGGTCGAGGTCCTGCTCGCGCAGGATGCCGTGGAAGCCCTCGACGGTCTCCTCGCCCAGTTCCTGCCGGACGAACGACTCGTACTCGATCCCGACGCCCGCCGTGAACGCGGCCCGCGAGCGGTGCGCGGCCAGCCACACCAGCCGGACCGGGTTCGCCGTCTCCGGCGCGTACGACCGGTACTCGTGGATGCCGAAGCCGAGCCGTCCGTTGTTGGCGACGAAGCAGGGGTGGCCCTCGGTCATCCCGGTCTCGATGGCCTGGAAGCCGGCGTCGACCAGCTCGGCGACCGGGACCTGCGGCTTGGTGAGCTTGTAGCAGGTGCCGGAGAGGGTGGAGGAGATCTCCTCCAGGTACACCGGCAGGATCTCCTCGCTCAGGCCCAGGGACTTCCGCAGCTCGATGAAGAAGTCCAGGGCCGCGAGGTCGAGTTCGGTGTCGCCCCGGTGGCGGGTGATCGAGTCGGCGTCGATCACCCAGTGGTCCAGGGCGCGGAGCGTCGCCGTGAAGGCGTACCGGGTCAGGCCGTCGTCGCTGCGGACGACGTACCCGCCGTCGCCGGTGGCCTCCGGTGCGACGAGCCGCTCGTGCGCGAACTCGGCGAGCGCCTTGCGGATCAGCAGGCGGTTGGCCCGCGCCCAGCGGTGGGGGGACAGATGCGCCACGGCGTCGGACAGGGTCATACGGATGCTCCTCGGGCGGCCTCGAACTGTTCGCGGGTGCAGAAGCTCAGCAGCGCGCGCTTCTCCGGTTTGTCGATCTCGCGCTCGGGCACGAAGCCCACGACCTCGTTCAGGGCGTGCACGGCCTTGTTGGTCACGTCCGGTTCGACCACCACCCGGCGGGTGTCCGGGTCGGCGAACAGCTCCTCCATCACGGCGGTGATGACGGCCCGGGTGAAGCCGTGCAGCGGCCGGTCGGTCGGCGCGACCAGGAAGTGCATGCCGACGTCGCCGGGCTCGGGGTCGTACAGGCCGACGAGTTCGACGTACCGGGGGTCGTACTTCTCCATCAGGAAGGCCGGTTCGCCGTCGTGCAGGCCCAGGTAGGCGTGGTGGTGCTCGTGGGCGGCGATGCGCATGTACTCGCGCTCGACGTCCTGGAGCTTCGCGTCCTGCATCATCCAGAACGCCGCCTTGGGGTCGGTGACCCAGCGGTGCAGCAGCCCGGAGTCCTTCAGCGGGTCCAGGGGGCGGACGGTGAACGTACCGATGCTCGTACCGCTCATATGCCGAACTCCTGGAACGCGATGGTCTTCTCGACCGGGTAGTACTCGGTGCCGAGCAGTTCGCGGATGATGGTCGCGTTCCGGTACGGGCCCATGCCCAGGTCGGGGCTGGTGACGCTGTGCGTGTGGACGCCGGCGTTCTGCAGGAAGATGCCGCGGCCGGTGACGTCGACGGCGTAGTCGCGGCTCACGTCGAAGCGGCCGTGCCCGTCGAAGCGGATCCGGTCGCGGACCGGGTCGAGGAAGGCCGGCGGCTCGTAGTGGTAGCCGGTGGCCAGCACCAGGCCCTCGGTGCGGATCTCGAAGTCCTTGCCCTGCTCGTCCTGGTGGAAGCCGAGCGTGTAGCCGCCGTCCTCGTACCGGGCGGTGGTGAGCGAGGAGTTGGTGAGCAGCCGGGTGGCCACCGGCCGGTCGCCGCTCTCGACGTTCTTCTGGTAGAGCAGGTCGAAGATCGCGTCGATCAGCTCCGAGTTGATGCCCTTGAAGAGGCCCTTCTGCTGCTTCTCCAGCCGGTAGCGGGTCTCCTCGGGCAGCGCGCGGAAGTAGTCGATGTAGTCCGGGGAGGTCATCTCCAGGGTCAGCTTGGTGTACTCCAGCGGGAAGAACCGCGGGGAGCGGGTGACCCAGTTGAGCTGGTAGCCGTGGACGTCGATCTCGGAGAGCAGCTCGTAGTAGATCTCGGCGGCGCTCTGCCCGCTGCCGACGACCGTGACGGACTTCTTGTCCAGCAGCTCCGCCTTGCGGTGCATGTACTGCGCGTTGTGGAAGAGCCCGCCGTCCAGGCCACGGCACGGCTCGGGGACGAACGGCACGGTTCCGGTGCCGAGCACCAGGTGCCGGGCGCGGTAGGTGCCGCCGGCCTCCGTCGCCACCAGGTACAAGCCCTCGCCCTCGTCGTACGTCACCTCGGTGACCGTCGTGCCGAAGCGGATGCTGCTCAGCTTGCCGGCGGCCCAGCGGCAGTAGTCGTCGTACTCGACCCGCAGCGGGTAGAAGTTCTCGCGTATGTAGAACGAGTACAGCCGCCCCTTCTCCTTCAGGTAGTTGAGGAAGGAGTACGGGGAGGTCGGGTCGGCCAGGGTGACCAGGTCCGACATGAACGGGGTCTGCAGGTGGGCGCCGTCGAGGAACATGCCGGCGTGCCAGGCGAAGCCGGGCTTGGACTCCAGGAAGACGCCGTCGAGTTCGTCGATGGGCTCGGTGAGGCAGGCGAGGCCGAGGTTGAAGGGGCCCAGTCCGATGCCCACGAAGTCGTAGGTGGTCTCAGGGGCTTCAGGAAGCGCGGTCAAGGGACTCTCCCAGGTACTGCTCGGCGTGGCCGGCGATCAGATCGAGGACGGCGGTGATGTCGGACGTCGTGGTCTCGGGGTTCAGCAGGGTGAACTTCAGGTAGTGGCGTCCCGCCACCTTGGTGCCCGCCACCACCGCGTCACCGGAGGCGAACAGGGCCTTGCGGGCGTAGAGGTTGGCGCGGTCGATCTCGGCGGGGTCGGTGACGGCGGCCGGGACGAAGCGGAAGACCAGGGTGGACAGGCTCGGCTCGACCACGACGTCGAAGCGGGGGTCGGCGGCCAGCAGTCTCCAGCCCTCGGCGGCGAGGTCGCACACCTCGTCGAAGAGCTGCCCGATGCCGTCGGCGCCCATCACGCGCAGCGTCATCCACAGCTTCAGCGCGTCGAAGCGGCGGGTGGTCTGCAGGGACTTGTCCACCTGGTTGGGGATACGTTCCTGCACCATGCGGCGCGGGTTGAGGTACTCCGCGTGGTAGGTGGCGTGCCGCAGCGTGGCCGCGTCGCGGACCAGCACGGCCGACGAACTGACCGGCTGGAAGAAGGACTTGTGGTAGTCGACGGTGACGGAGTCGGCGCGCTCGATGCCGTCGATGCGGTCCCGGTGCTTCAGGGAGGCGAGCAGTCCGCAGCCGTAGGCGGCGTCCACGTGCATCCACACGCCGTACTGCGCGCACAGTCCGGCGATCTCCGGCAGCGGGTCGATGGAGCCGAAGTCGGTGGTGCCGGCGGTGGCGACGACGGCCATGGGGACCAGGCCCGCCCCGGCGCAGCGCTCCAGTTCGTGGGCGAGGGCGACGGTCTGCATGCGCTTGTCGTGGTCGACGGGGACCGACACGACGGCGTCCGGGCCGAGGCCGAGCAGTTTCGCGGACTTCTTGACGCTGAAGTGGCTGACCTCGGAGGCGAAGATGCGCAGTTTCGCCAGGTCCTCGGCCTTGGCCTCCTCGCGGGCCAGCAGCAGTGCCTGGAGGTTGGACTGGGTGCCGCCGGAGGTGAACACGCCGTCGGCGGCCGGACCGAGCCCGATGCGGCCCGCCGTCCAGTCGATGAGCTTCCGCTCGATGAGGGTGCCGCCGGCCGACTGGTCCCAGGTGTCCAGGGAGGAGTTGACGGCGGAGAGCACGGCCTCGCCGAGCACGGCCGGGATGACGACCGGGCAGTTGAGGTGGGCGAGGTAGCGGGGGTGGTGGAAGTAGACGGCGTCCCGGAGGTAGACGTCCTCCAGTTCGTCCAGCGCGGCGGTGGTGTCGTGCAGCGGCTGGTCGAGGTCGATGCCGTCGATGCGGGGGGAGAGCGCGTCGACGGTGACGCCGGTGAACGGCCTTTCGGCGGTGGCGAGTTTGGCCGCCACCCGCTCGACTCCTTCGGTCACGGAGCGGCGGTAGTGCTCCGCGGTGGTGTCGTTGAGCAGGTGCGAGCGCATGTGGGGGTCCTCCGGTGGGGACGATCCGGTGCGGGGAAAGCCGACGGCGTATTACTTAGGTTAGCCTAACCTAAGTAATACGCCGTGAAACCGGAGTCCGCCGTGACCGTGGTCACTCCTGAGTCAGGAGTGAACGGCGTCGAATCCGTTTTCCGCCGCCCCCGTTCGGGCGGTCGGGGGGTCAGCCGACCTTCTTGGCCTTCTCGATGGCCTCGGCGAGGTTGTCGAGGAGCGGCGTGCACTTGTCGTAGGACAGGATCGGCTCGGGGGAGCGGGCGATGACCTGGCCGGCCTTGACCGCGGGGAGCTTCTTCCAGGTCGCCTCGGTGATGTCGGCGGGCTGGATGGTCGAGGCGCGGTCGTCCATGATGATGACGTCGGCCGGGTACTTGTCGACGTTCTCCCAGCTCAGCGTCTCGAACCAGCCGCCGGTCGCCTTCTTGGCCTCCTCCGGGGGCTCCACCAGGTTCACACCGAGGGCCTTGAAGTACTCCAGGTCGATGGAGTAGTTGGAGCCGGAGACGTAGAAGACGTCCTGCGCGGCGGAACCGGCCAGCACCCTGATCTCCGGGCGGGCCTTCGCGGCCTTGCGCAGCCGCTCGGCGGCGGCCTCGAACTTCTTCTTCGCCTCGACGACCTTCGTGGCCTTCATGTCGGCGCCCAGCGATTCGGCCAGCTCGGCCATGCGCTGCAGCGGCTCGGGCATCTGGAGGTCGTAGACGGAGATCGCGACGCTCGGGGCGAGCTTGGCGATCTTGTCCTTGGAGGCCTCCGGGACGTACCAGAGCGACCCGGCCTCGTCGAACGTCGTGGAGACGAGCACCTCGGGCTGAAAGGCCGCGTACTGCTCGACGTTGAAGCTGTCGAACTTGTTGCCGAAGATCGTCAGCTTGCTGACGTCCATGTCGCCGGCCTGGACGTCGGCCTTGCCGTCCGTCGTCCTGGTCGGCCCGAAGACGCCCTTGACCTCGATGCCGTAGTCGAACAGGGCGGCGGCGACACCGGTGAACGCGACGATGTTCGTCGGGACCTTGTCGAGCTTCACGGTGGTGCCGCGGTCGTCCTTGAAGGACCAGGGGCCGGACTCGGACGCACCGGACCCCGTCGCGTCCGAGCCGCCGCTCTTCGCGTCGTCGTCCCCGCAGGCGGTGAGCACGGCGCCGAGTCCGAGGGCGCCACCGGCGGCGAGCAGTCCCCGACGGGAGAAGCGGGCGGTACTGGCGTTCGACATGGGTGGGTCTGCTTTCGTGCGTGCGGGGCCGATGGCCTGAAACGCGATTAGGTTAGCCTAACCTCAAGTGCTTACTGAAGGTGACCCTTCTAGTGATGTGGGTCACGGTGCCGGTCGAGGCGCTGCGGAGCCGACCGCGCCGCCCGCGTACGACGAAAGGCCGCCCCGTCACCGGAACCGGTGACGGGACGGCCCCTCGTGTCGTCCGGTCAGTGCGCCCGCTGCTCCCGGTGCAGGCGCTTCGCGCGCTCGCGCTGGGACGGGGCCAGCACGTCCACGGTGACGCCGGCGCCCAGGCCGGGCGTGACCTCCTGGACGCGGAACCGGTCGGCGACCTCCCGCACCCGTGCGTCGTCCGGGCCGAGCCCGATGTAGAACAGCGACTCGTCGACGGGGTCGTCGTCGCCGCCCCAGCGCACCACGCCCTCGCAGTCGGCGAGGATGTCCCGCACGGTCAGCACCTGCAACGGGAAGAGCGAGCCGCTCGCGCCGGCGCCCGGACGGATCCGCACCGCGGTGCCGGAGGCGAGGTTCGACTCCGGCCCGTCCTTCTTCAGGCCGCCGATCGGCTGCCAGCCGGTGAGGTCGACGCGGGGCAGCTGCTCGACCTCGTAGTGGTAGCGCCGTACGACGTGGAGCAGGATCGCCTCCACGTCACCGATCCGCACGTCGACCTCCAGCCCGGTGCCGGACACCTGGCGGGTCCACACGGTGGAGACGCGGTTGGCCTCCTTCTCCAGGGACCAGCCGTTCGCCGACGTGGGCGCCTTCTTCCCCGGCGCGGTCGCGGGCCCGGTCGTCGCGCCGTCCCGGGGACCGGCCAGGGCGGTGCCGGGGGCGACGAGCCCCGCGGCGACCGCGGCGGTGATCACCCCGGTGGACTTCACCAGGACTCGTCTCGACATGCCGTTCACGCTGCCGCGCCTCTCGGTGTGCACGTCATTGTTCCCTTCTCACGGTGAGTAGATGATGAGCGCCGTGGTCGGCAGGAAGGTGGCCAGGGCGCTGAGCAGCCAGTAGGTGCGGGGTACGAGTGGACTGCGGCGCTTGAAGGAACGGTTCACGGCGAGCCAGAGCATGACGTACGGGACGACGATGACTGCGGCGATCGGCAGCCAGAACACCATGGGGTCGTCGTCCGTCGGTTCGGGACCGCCCGCCCAGCTCGCCGCGAGGAACCACAACAGCCAGATCGGCACCACGCCCGGGACGCCGAGAAGCACGTTGACACCCAGGGCGACCTGCCACCGTCCGGTCATCGAGACCGGCCCTCCTTCGTCCGCCGCCGGCACTAGGCGCGGGACAACGCGTTGTACTGCTCCAGGACGTTGTACAGGCCCATCAGTTCCCGGCCGTACTGCTCGGCGTCCGGACCGGTGCCGTTGTACTGGCCGAGCACGGCCTCCGTGACGTGGACGTTTCCGCTCAGGTCGGGCCGGTCGATGCCGAGCAGCTCCGAGTTCCACAGCAGCACGTAGGCGACGGTGCGGACGTTGTACTCCTGGTCGTCGTGGAGCTGGTACCAGACCTTGCGGAGGTCGGCCGAGGAGTTGTAGTCCAGCCCCTCGCCGTTGATGATGCCTTCGCCGATGCAGTAGTTGCGGGCCTTGATGGCGGTCGCGGCGAAGATCTGTCCCCAGCCGGTGCTGCAGTCGTCCCTCTCGCCCGCCTTGACCGCCGCGTCGGCGATGAAGTCGAGCGGGTTGAGCTTGCGCAGCTCCCACAGGACCGGCGCCTGGATGAGCGCCTTGCGCATCCGCAGCGACCGGGCCAGCGAGGTGAACAGCCAGTCCGCGTCCATCACCGCGTCGAAGGCCTCGGTGGTGGAGATGCCGCCGAGGGAGGCCCAGTCCTTGTCGGTCCAGCCGTCGCCGCCGGTCTCCGGTACGCCGATCGACTCCAGGTACGCCTTCACGTCCTGGAGCATCGGGGCCCGGTAGGCGTCCTTGTCCAGGTCGGTGTCCAGCTCGTTGAGGTCGGCGCCCGGGTTGAAGTCGCTCTGGCCGTAGTCCCGTCCGGACGCGATGTTGTTGTCGATCTCGATCAGGCCGTCGCCCGAGCCGACCGTGATGGTGGAGATCTGGTCGAACGCCCAGTTGGTGGGCAGCGGGTAACCGAGGTTGCCGGAGAAGCCGCTGGACATGTCGCAGACGAAGCTCGTCACCGCGTAGCCGGCGTCGGAGACGCGCTGGCAGACGTTGCGCGGGCCGTAGATGCCGACGCGGTAGCCGGAGTTCTCGCCGATGGTGCGCATGATCCCGCGGAAGTGCGGGATGACGTAGTCGGTGACCTCGCCGTCCATCGCGTCGTAGTCGACGGCGAAGTAGATGATGGTGCCGGCCTTGAAGCCGTGGTACCTGGCCCACTCGATCGCGCGGAACGCGTCGATGGTGCCCTGGTTGTGGCTGAAGTAGTCCGCGGACCGGCTCCACGTCTGGAAGATCGGGAAGCAGCTGAGCCCGTACTCCTTGATGGTGGCGAGCTCGCCCGGCTGGATCTGCTTCTCCGGCAGACTCGTGGCGGAGGGGTTGAAGAGGTAACGGCCGATGTACCTGTAGCCGGCGTCCTTCAGGGCCTGCGCCCGCGCGGGCGTGATCTTGGTGACGCCGTCGCAGGCCGTGCCCTTGCGGGACTGGTCGCCGTAGGAGACCAGCAGCGAGGCCCAGGTCTGGAAGTCGCCCTGGCCGGTCACGGGGAGCTTGCTGAAGGACTGGAAGGTCTCCACGCCGGACTGCACCGTGGAGGTGAAGTTGCCGAAGGGGACGTTCCGCTTGTTCAGGATCATGGCCGCGGTGAAGAGCTGCGCCCAGACGCCGGTGGAGCCGTTCGACACGGTGTGGCTCTTCAGGCCGGACTGGGTGCCCGGTCCGAACACGCCGTTGGCGACGCCGTCCGCCATGCCCAGCTCGTACTGGATCGCGAACAGCATCGACTTGGCCACGTCGCGGGAGTGGTGGCCGTCGCAGGGGATGACGTAGAAGTCCTTGCGCAGGATGTACCGGCCGTTCAGCCACTGCTGGATGGAACGGATGCTGTCCGAGCCGTTGCTGACGGTGACGTAGGCGTCCATGTTGAACAGGCCCTTGACCACCTTGGGCCACAGGGAGCTGCCCGGGTAGGTGCCCGAGACGCCCATGTTCTGGTTGAGCTTCGCGACCGCGTCCTTGACCCGGTCGTTGTACTGTCCGTCGATGTCGCCGCCGTCGTAGCCCTTGCAGTACAGGGCGGACTGGATGATGCGGCAGAAGTTGGCCGACGGGATGGTCGTCTCGTCGAGCTTGCCGTACAGCTCCCCCAGCTTTCCGAGGGTGGTCGGGCCGAAGGAGTTGGACAGGGCGGTGATGCCCATCTCGTACTGGAGCGCCCGGGTCAGGGCGTACATCACGGGCCAGCCGGTCTGGCCGTTCTCGCTCAGCTTGGATATGCCCAGGGTCGCGCCGTCGTTGTACGTGGTGTTGATGAATCTCTGGGCGCGAAGCACCATTTCGTCAGCCATGACTCCGTCTTCTCCTGTCGGTCCGGCACGGAGCGGACCCTGTGGGGCCCGCCGGTCATGAGGTCGTTCGTGGCCTGTACGGCTGCGTCGGGTGCGGCGCCGTCCGCCCGGCCGTGAGCGGTGACGGCGCGCGGGCGTGCGACGGCCGCGGGTGCGCGGCCGCTCGACGGCGGGGCGGTCCTTCAGGGGTGCGGGTCAGTGGAACGCCCGCCACCGGATCGTGGCGCGGCGACGTGGAGCAGGTCCCCCCGAGTGTCCGTGCGCGCCGCCCGTACGGCGGCACGCGCTGCTGGAAGCTGTCGCGCGGACCCGGCTGCCCCCTCGGCTCTGTGCCCGGCACACCGGTCGCGTGCTCCGTGGCAACGTTCGTGATCTTGCTTTTCCCCTGACGGCCGGTCAAGTCCGCTATGGACAGACTGTGTTGTTCCGGGAGTCGAGGGGGAGGATTCGTGATGGAAACGTGACCGGAAGGGAATGGGGATCGTGCACAACCCCGAGGCCGTTTCGGGTGTCACGGGGGCCTGACGCGGGCGCCCGCACACGCCGACCGGTCCCGCGCCGAAGGGCGCGGGACCGGTGTCCGTCAGGGCCCGGGCGGGCGGTGGCTCAGCCCGCCAGGCCCAGCTCCCGGGCGATCAGCATCCGCTGGACCTCGCTCGTGCCCTCGCCGATCTCCAGGATCTTCGAGTCGCGCCACATACGGGCCACCGGGTACTCGTTCATGAAGCCGTAGCCGCCGTGGATCTGCGTGGCGTCACGGGCGTTGTCCACGGCGACCGTGGACGAGTACAGCTTCGCCAGCGCCGCCTCCTTCTTGAACGGCTCGCCGGCCACCAGACGGCTGGCGGCGTCGCGCCAGGCGAGGCGGGCCGTGTGGGCCCTCATCTCCATGTCGGCGATCTTGAACTGGATCGCCTGGTTGGCGCCGATCGGCCTGCCGAAGGCGTGCCGCTCCTTGGCGTACTTCACCGACTCGTCCACACAGCCCTGCGCGAGACCCGTGCCCAGCGCCGCTATGGCGATACGGCCCTCGTCCAGGATGCGCAGGAACTGCGCGTAACCCCGGCCCTCCTCACCCAGCAGGTTCGCCGCCGGGACGCGGACGTCCTGGAAGGACAGCTCCCTGGTGTCCGACGCGTTCCAGCCGACCTTCGAGTACGGGGCCGCCACCGTGAAGCCCGGTGTGCCCGACGGGACGATGACCGCCGAGATCAGCGGCCTCCCGTCGGGCTTGCGGCCCGTCACCGCCGTGACCGTGACCAGGCCCGTGATGTCCGTGCCCGAGTTGGTGATGAAGCACTTCGTGCCGTTGACGACCCACTCGTTCGTCGACTCGTCCAGCCGGGCCGTCGTACGGGTCGCGCCCGCGTCACTGCCGCCGTCCGGCTCCGTCAGACCGAACGCGCCCAGGATCTCGCCCGAGCAGAGCCGGGGCAGCCACGCGCGCTTCTGCTCCTCCGTGCCGAAGAGGTGGACCGGCATCGCGCCCAGTGAGACGCCCGCCTCCAGGGTGATCGCCACCGAGGAGTCCACCCGCGCCAGCTCCTCCAGGGCCACGCCCAGGGCGAAGTAGTCGCCGCCCATGCCGCCGTACTCCTCCGGGAACGGCAGCCCGAACAGGCCCATCCGGCCCATCTCCCGCACGATCTCGTACGGGAACTCGTGCCGCTCGTAGAAGTCACCGATCTTCGGCGCCACCACGTCGTGCGCGAACTCCTCCACCGTGCGGCGGAGTTCTTCCAGTTCGGGGGAGAGCTTGTGGTCCATGTCGTTCACTGCTCCTGGTGGGAGAGGGCTCGTACGGTGCGGGACGGGCTGGGTCGGCCCAGGTGGGCGGCCATCCAGACGCTCGTGGCGACCAGACGGCCGAGGTCGACTCCGGTGTCGATGCCGAGACCCCTCAGCATCCACACGAGGTCTTCGGTGGCGAGGTTGCCGGTGGCGGACTTCGCGTACGGGCAGCCGCCCAGTCCGCCGGCGGAGGCGTCGACCGTGGTGACGCCCCGCTGGAGCGCGGCCAGCGTGTTGGACAGGGCCTGGCCGTAGGTGTCGTGGAAGTGCACGG
This sequence comes from Streptomyces sp. NPDC051740, assembly GCF_044453165.1. NCBI lineage: Bacteria > Bacillati > Actinomycetota > Actinomycetes > Kitasatosporales > Streptomycetaceae > Streptomyces > Streptomyces sp. NPDC051740. The sequence continues at coordinate 77,933 of NZ_JBITCL010000002.1, forward strand.
CCAGCGCGGACACGGGCACGTCCGCCTCGCCGAGCGCGGTGAGCAGGGCCGTCACGTGGCCCGGGGTCGCCACCCCGATGGTGTCGCCCAGGCTCAGCTCGTCACAGCCCATGTCGAGCAGGGCCCGGCACACCCGCACCACCTGGGGGACCGGGACCGCGCCCTCCCACGGGTCGCCGAAGCACATCGACAGGTAGCCGCGGACGTGGACGTCCTCCGCCTTCGCCCGCCGCACCACCGGCTCGAACATCGCCAGCGCCTCGTCCACCGTGCGGTTGAGGTTGGCCCTGGCGAAGGACTCCGTGGCACTGGCGAACACCGCGACCCGCCGGGCGCCCAGCGCCAGCGCGCGGTCCAGTCCGCGCTCGTTCGGCACCAGGACCGGCAGCGACACCGGCAGGCCGGACACCGCCGGGTACAGGTCCTCGGCGTCCGCGAGCTGGGGCACCCACCCGGGGTGCACGAAGCTCGTCGCCTCGATGGTGCTCAGACCGGTGCCGGCCAGGCGGCGGACGAACTCCGCCTTGACGGCCGTCGGGACGGTCGCCTTCTCGTTCTGCAGTCCGTCGCGCGCGCCGACCTCGTGGATCCGTACCCGCGCGGGCAGGCCCTCGGCCGGTACGACCATGGGCAGGACCGGTTCCGGGGCGTTCATGCCGTCTCCTCCTCCACGGGGGCGATGACCGCCAGCACCTGGTCCATCGCGACCGTCGTGCCCGGGGCCACGTCCAGTTCGGTGACCGTGCCGGCGTGCGGGGCGGAGATGACGTGCTCCATCTTCATCGCCTCCACCACCAGCAGGCTCTGGCCCGCCGCCACCTCGTCGCCGACGGCGACCTTCACCACCGTCACCGTGCCCGGCATCGGCGCGGTCAGCGAGTCGGCGCCCGCCTGGCCGGCGCGGGTGAGGGACGCGGCGACCGGGTCGTGGTCGCGGACGTGCCAGGCGTCGCCGTCCCGGCCCAGCCAGGTGCCGTCCGGCAGGGCGGCGAAGGTGTGGGTGACGCCGTCGAGCGTGCAGGTGAACCGGTGCCCGCCCACCGGGCCCGCGGACCCCCGCACCGGGGTGCCGGCGCCCGGCAGCAGCAGTTCCGTCCCGCCGTCCGCCGTGCCGCGCACGCGCACGGTCACCGGGTCGTGGCCCGCCACCCGCAGGTGGTGCGCCGTCCACGCCCGCTCGCCGCCCATCCGCCAGCCGTCGGCGGCGGCGAACGGGTCGGCCCAGCCGGATCCGCCGGCGGGCCGCCGGAGGGAGGCCTGGCGCAGCAGCGCCGCCGCCGCGTACGTCTCCGCCGGCACCTCGTCCGGTACGAGCCCGTCCACCTCACGCTCCACCAGCCCGGTGTCCAGGTCGCCGCTCACCACCGCCGGATGCGCCAGCAGCCGCCGCAGGAACCCGGCGTTGGTCTGTACGCCCAGCGTCACCGTCTCCGCCAGCGCCGCCCGGAGCCTGCGCAGCGCGGTCGCGCGGTCGGGGCCGTACGCGATCACCTTGGACAGCATCGGGTCGTAGAGGCTGCCGACCTCCGTGCCCTCGCTCAGCCCGGAGTCGGTGCGGACGCCGTCGCCCCGCGGTTCGCGCAGCCTCAGCACCGTGCCGCCGGAGGGGAGGAACCCGCGTGCGGGGTCCTCGGCGCAGACGCGGGCTTCCACCGCGTGCCCGGTGAGCCTGACGTCCTCCTGCCCGAACGCCAGCGGCTCGCCCGCCGCCACCCGGAGCTGCCACTCCACCAGGTCCAGCTCGGTGATGAGCTCGGTGACCGGGTGCTCCACCTGGAGGCGGGTGTTCATCTCCATGAAGTAGTACGACGACGGGTCGTCGCCCGGGACGATGAACTCCACCGTGCCCGCGCCCCGGTAGCCGCACGAGCGGGCCGCCTGGACCGCCGCCTCGCCCATCGCGGCCCGGGTCCCCTCGTCGAGGAGCACGCTGGGCGCCTCCTCGATGATCTTCTGGTGGCGGCGCTGCAGCGAGCACTCGCGCTCACCCAGGTGGACGACGCCCCCGTGGCCGTCGGCCAGCACCTGGATCTCGATGTGCCGGGGGCGGTCGATCCACCGCTCGACGAGCAGTGTGTCGTCGCCGAAGGAGGCGCGGGCCTCGCGCCGCGCGGCGGCGATCTCGTCGGCCAGCGCCGAGGCGTCCCGCACCAGGCGCATGCCCTTGCCGCCACCGCCCGCCGACGGCTTCAGCAGCACCGGCACACCGATGTCGCGGGCCGCGTCGGCCAGCTGCCCGTCCGTGAGGCCGCTGCCGCTCGAACCCGGGACCACCGGGACCCCGGCCGCCCGCACCGTCTCCTTCGCGCGGATCTTGTCGCCCATCAGGGCGATCGCGTCCGCCGGGGGCCCGATGAACACCAGCCCCGCCTCGGCGCACGCCCGCGCGAACCCGGCGTTCTCGGCCAGGAAGCCGTACCCCGGGTGCACCGCCTGCGCGCCGCTGCGGGCGGCGGCCTCGAGCAGGCGTTCCACCGACAGATAGCTCTCCGAAGCGGCCGCCGGCCCGATCCGTACCGCCGTGTCGGCCTCCCGGACGTGCCGGGCGTCGGCGTCCGCGTCGGAGTACACCGCCACCGAGCGCACGCCCATCGACCGCAGGGTGCGGATGACGCGCACCGCGATCTCGCCCCGGTTGGCCACAAGCACTGTCTCGAACATCGTTGTCCGTCCCCTCACATCCGGAAGACGCCGAACTGAGGGTCACTCAGTGGCGCGTTGGCGCACGCGGTCAGGGCCAGGCCCAGGACCTGCCGGGTCTCCAGCGGGTCGATCACGCCGTCGTCCCAGAGGCGGGCCGTCGCGTAGTAGGCGTTCCCCTGACGCTCGTACTGCGCACGGATCGGGGCCTTGAAGGCGTCCTCGTCCTCGGCCGGCCACTCCTCGCCGCGCCCCTCCAGCTGGTCCCGCTTGACGGTCGCGAGGACGGAGGCGGCCTGCTCGCCGCCCATGACCGAGATCTTGGCGTTGGGCCACATCCACAGGAACCGGGGGGAATACGCCCGCCCGCACATCGAGTAGTTGCCCGCCCCGTACGACCCGCCGACCACCACCGTCAGCTTCGGCACGCGCGTGCAGGCGACCGCCGTGACCATCTTGGCGCCGTGCTTGGCGATACCGCCCGCCTCGTAGTCCCGGCCCACCATGAAGCCCGAGATGTTCTGCAGGAACACCAGCGGGATGCCGCGCTGGTCGCACAGCTCGATGAAGTGGGCGCCCTTCTGCGCGGACTCGGAGAACAGGATGCCGTTGTTGGCGACGATGCCCACCGGGTGGCCGTGGATCCGGGCGAAGCCGGTGACCAGGGTCTGTCCGAACTCCGACTTGAACTCCGCGAAACGGGAGCCGTCGGTGATCCGCGCGATGATCTCGCGTACGTCGTAGGGCGTGCGGGAGTCGACCGGCACCGCCCCGTACAGCCCCGCCGGGTCCACCTTGGGCTCGACGGCCGGTTCCACCTGCCAGGGAAGCCGCCCCCGCGCGGGGAGCGTGGAGACGATGGTGCGGACGATCCGCAGCGCGTGCGCGTCGTCCTCCGCGAGGTGGTCGGTCACGCCCGACACCCGCGAGTGGACCTCGCCGCCGCCCAGCTCCTCCGCCGTGACCACCTCACCGGTGGCCGCCTTCACCAGCGGCGGGCCGCCGAGGAAGATCGTGCCCTGGTCGCGGACGATCACCGCCTCGTCGCTCATCGCCGGGACGTACGCCCCGCCCGCCGTGCACGAGCCGAGCACCGCCGCGATCTGCGGGATGCCGGCGCCGGACATCCGGGCCTGGTTGTAGAAGATCCGCCCGAAGTGGTCCCGGTCCGGGAACACCTCGTCCTGCATCGGCAGGAAGGCACCGCCGGAGTCCACCAGGTAGACGCAGGGGAGCCGGTTGTCGAGGGCCACCTCCTGCGCGCGCAGGTGCTTCTTCACCGTCATCGGGTAGTACGTGCCGCCCTTGACGGTGGCGTCGTTGGCCACGACCACGCACTCCCGGCCGCCGACCCGCCCGATCCCGGCGATCACTCCGGCCGCCGGGGCCTGCCCCTCGTACATCCCGTCGGCCGCCAGCGGGGCCAGCTCCAGGAAGGGCGAGCCGGGGTCGAGGAGGGTGTCCACGCGCTCGCGCGGGAGCAGTTTCCCGCGCGCGGTGTGCCGTGCCCGCGCCCGCTCGCCGCCGCCGAGCGCCGCCGCGGCCAGCTTGCCGCGCAGCTCCTCGACGAGGACGCGGTGCGCCTCCTCGTTGGCCCGAAAGGCCTCCGACGCGGGATCGGCCGCGCTGTGAAGCTCCGGTGCCTCATGCATCCTGCGGGTCCCCTCACCTTGTTAATGAGCGTTAACGCATTTCCCTCAGGTTAACGACCGCTAACCGTGCTGTCTAGAATCGTCTTCATGGCCACCAGAACCGACGCCCCCACCCGCCGTGAGCAGATCCTCAAGGAGGCCGCCCGGCTCTTCGCCGATCGCGGCTTCCACGGCGTCGGGGTCGACGAGATAGGCGCCGCGGTCGGCATCAGCGGCCCCGGGCTCTACCGGCACTTCGCGGGCAAGGACGCGATGCTCGCGGAGCTGCTGGTGGGGATCAGCGGCCGGCTGCTGACCGGCGCGAAGCGGCGCCTGGAGGAGGCCGACGGGGTGGCCCCCGAGGCGGTCCTCGACTCGCTGATCGAGGGGCACATCGACTTCGCGCTCGACGACCGCCCCCTCATCACCTTGCACGACCGTGAGCTGGACCGCCTCCGGGACACCGACCGCAAGCTGGTGCGCCAGCTGCAGCGGCAGTACGTCGAGCTGTGGGTGGGCGTGGTGCGCGAGCTCTACCCGGAGCTGGCCGAACCGGCCGCCCGCTCGGCGGTCCACTCGGTGTTCGGCCTGCTCAACTCCACCCCCCACCTGACCCGCGCCGGCTCCCTGCCCGGCCGCGCCGGCACCGCCGGGCTGCTGCACCGGATGGCCCGGGGCGCGTTCGCGGCGGCGGGCACGGGGTGACTCCGGGGGTGACGAGCATTACGGGGTCTCCGCTCTGGACGGCTGTGGATACTCGCCGGTATCTTTGATCTGAGCAAGCGCTTAGACACGTGGGACCGCAACCATCGATTGAGGAACCCCCACGGCGAGCAACCACGTACGCGAGAGCGGCGCCGGCTTAGGCGCAAGAAGGGGTGGCGGACAGTGCGCCGTACGGTTTTCAACGAGGATCACGAGGCGTTCCGGGAGACCATCCGCGCCTTCATCGAGGCCGAGGTCGTCCCCGTCTACGACGAGTGGTTCGCGGCGGGCCAGGCGCCCCGCGACTTCTACTGCAAGCTCGGTGAGCTGGGCATCTTCGGCATCAGCGTGCCCGAGGAGTTCGGCGGCGCGGGCATGGACACCCACAAGTTCGAGGCCGTCCTCTACGAGGAGACCGCCCGCGCGGGCGTCCAGTTCGGCGGCTCCGGCGTGCACGTGCTGCTCGCCCTGCCCTACCTCAAGATGCTCGCCACCGACGAGCAGAAGAAGCGCTACCTGCCGAAGTTCGTCACCGGCGAGGAGATGTGGGCCATCGCGATGACCGAGCCGGGCACCGGCTCCGACCTCGCGGGCATGAAGACCACCGCCAAGCTCAGCGAGGACGGCTCCCACTACGTCCTCAACGGCGCCAAGACCTTCATCACCGGCGGCGTCCACGCCGACAAGGTGATCGTCTGCGCCCGCACCGCCGCCCCGACGGCCGAGGACCGCCGCCACGGCATCTCCCTCTTCGCCGTCGACACCAAGTCCGAGGGCTACTCGGTGGGCCGCAAGCTCGACAAGCTCGGCCTGAAGACCTCCGACACCGCCGAGCTGGCCTTCGTCGACGTCAAGGTGCCCGTCGAGGACCTGCTCGGCGAGGAGAACAAGGGCTTCTACTACCTCGGCCACAACCTGGCCTCCGAGCGCTGGGGCATCGCCTTCGGCGCCTACGCGCAGGCCAAGGCCGCCGTCCGGTTCGCCAAGCAGTACGTGCAGGAGCGCACCGTCTTCGGCAAGCCGGTCGCCCACTTCCAGAACACCAAGTTCGAGCTGGCCGCCTGCCAGGCCGAGGTCGACGCCGCCGAGGCCGTCGCCGACCGTGCCACCGAGGCCCTGGACGCCGGCGAGCTGACCCCCGCCGAGGCCGCCTCCGCCAAGCTGTTCTGCACCGAGGTCGCGCACCGCGTCATCGACCGCTGCCTCCAGCTCCACGGCGGCTACGGCTACATGAACGAGTACCCGATCGCCCGCCTGTACGCGGACAACCGCGTCAACCGCATCTACGGCGGCACCAGCGAGATCATGAAGACGATCATCGCCAAGGACATGGGCCTGTAAGCCCCCCGAAATCCCTGCCGTATACAACTGACCCCATGAGTCAGGCACTACAGGAACTCCTCGATCTGCTCGACCTCGAGCAGATCGAGGAGAACATCTTCCGCGGCCACTCCCGCAGCGCCGTCGTCCCCCGCGTCTTCGGCGGGCAGGTCGCGGCGCAGGCACTGGTCGCCGCCGGGCGGACCGTCCCCGAGGACCGGCCCGCCCACTCCCTGCACGCGTACTTCCTGCGCCCCGGCGACCCCGGCGCCCCGATCGTCTACACCGTCGACCGGATCCGCGACGGCCGCTCCTTCACCACCCGGCGGGTGGTCGCGGTCCAGCACGGAAAGCCGATCTTCCACCTCTCGGCGTCCTTCCAGACGTACGAGGAGGGTCTGGACCACCAGGACCCGATGCCGCCGTCCCCCGACCCGGCCACGCTGCCCACGTCGCAGGAACGCCTGCGCGGGTACGCCCACCTCGCCCCCGAGGTCGTGGAGCGCTTCCTGGAGGCCCGCGCCGCCGTCGACCTGCGCTACGTCGACGAGCCGCCCTACGGCCGCTTCGGCGAGCCGCGCGAACCCCACTCCCAGGTCTGGTTCCGCACCAATGGCAAGCTCGCCGACGACCCCCTGCTGCACGTCGTCCTCGCCACGTACGTCTCCGACATGACGCTCCTGGACTCCGTCCTCCTCGCCCACGGGCGCGGCGGCTGGGCCGTCGGCGACGTCGTCGGCGCCTCCCTGGACCACGCGATGTGGTTCCACCGCCCGTTCCGCGCCGACGAGTGGCTCCTGTACGACCAGCAGTCCCCCTCGGCCCACGGCGGCCGGGGTCTCGGCCAGGCCCGCATCTACACCCAGGACGGCCGCCTCGCGGTCTCGGTCATCCAGGAGGGCGTGGTCCGGGTCCCGCGCTCCTGAGCCGGCTCCGGACGCCCTCTCCACGGCGTACGGGCCGGACGGCCTCTCCCTCTCCACGGCGTACGGGCCGGACGGCCTCTCCCTCTTCCTGGCGCACGGGCCGGACGGCCTCTCCCTCTTCCTGGCGTACGGGCCGGACGGCCTCTCCCTCTCCACGGCGCACGGATCGGACGGCTGTCCGCGTCCCAGCGGACCGTTCCAGGCGGCCGGCATCCGTGCTGGTCAGAGGCCGTTCCAGCGTTCCGGCGTCCCGTGCTGGGCGTCCGGTGTGGCGGGTGGGACGGATCACGGCACAAGCTGCGGTCATCCCGGCAGCCCGCCGGCCGATCCACCACGTCACACCATGGAGACCACCATGCGTTCTCGCTTCGCCGCCCGCTCCGCCCGCCTCGCCCTGGCCGCCGTCGCCGCGCTCGCCCTGGGCGGCGCCGCCACCGCCACGGCCACCGCCGACAGCGGCAGCCTCACCACCCGGCCCTGCGCGACCGGCGACCTGAACCTCAAGGTCACGTCCGAGACGCAGGCGGGCGGCTACTACCTGGTCACCGCCAAGGCCAAGCCCGGCATCGTCTGCCACCTGGAGGGCGTGTTCCCCTCCGCCTCCTTCGGCTCCCACCCCGACACCGCGGTCTCGCCCGCCGAGCACAGCGTCAGCGACGACGTCGTCCTCGCCGGCTCCACCGCCGCCTACGCCGGCATCAGCCCCAAGTCCACCAACAACGACAACGGCATCCAGTTCGACCGGCTCCACCTCTCGGTCGCCGGCGACGAGGAGAACTCCGTCACGCTCCGCCTCCCCGACACCGCCACGGTCGACCGGCCGATCGCCACCAACTGGCACGCCGACCGCGCCGACGCCGTCCCGTTCGTCAACTGATCCCCGCGTCCACCGGCCGCCCCGTCGGCCGGGCGTGTCCCCCGCGCCCGGCCGACGGGGCGTCTCACTGCGCCAGACCGGCCTCCGCCAGCAGGTACGCCGTCATCGGGTCGTAGTGGCGGGGGCTGGTGACGTGGTCGTCGAGGGGGACCGTGACCTGGACGGTGCCCTCGGACTCGGCGACGAACAGGGCCGGGTCGTTGCAGTCGGCGTAGCCGACGCTGTCCACGCCGTACTGCCCCGCGGCACCCGCCCAGCCGTGGTCGGCGACGACCAGGTCCGGCAGCGGGCGGCCCTCGCGCTCCAGGGCGGTCAGGATGGCCTTCATCGGCTCACCGGAATGGGTGTGCCACAGCGTGGCGCCGTGCTCCAGCACCGCCACGTCCGCGAACTGCATCACATAACCCTCGTCCGTCGTCAGCCCGTCCGGGATGACCACGATCTCGCAGCCGACGGCCCGCAGCGCGGCGGCCGTCGCACGGTGCACGTCCAGCAGCCCGCCCGGATGACCGGTCGCGAACAGCACCCGCTGCTGCCCGTCCGCCGCCTTGCGCAGCCGCCCGGCCATGCGCTCCAGCCCGGCCACGGTCAGCTCCGGGTCGATGGTGTCCTGCCCGTACCGGTGCTCGGGGTCGTCGTTGACGCCGACCCGCTCCGCCATCACCGCCAGCACGTCCTGCTCGTCGGTCCAGCGGTCGCCGAGCTCCAGGCCGAGCCAGAAGTGACGGTCGCCGTTCGCCAGTTTGCGGTAGTGGGAGAGGTTGTTCTCGCGCGGCGTGGCGACATCGCCCGCGATGCGCGTGGCGACGAGGTGAGCGAGGAGTTCGGCGCGGCTGGGTGTCCCGGGTATCGGCATGCTCCCCATTCTGGGGCAGCGGCCTGTGGGCGTCCCTGGCGTATCGCGCGCTGGGACGTGCGTCACGTACTCAACCGACTCCGTACGGCTACTCAGTTGCCCGGTACCGCCCGCACGGCTCACGTGCGGCGCAGCGCGAACCACAGCTCCATCCGTACGTCCGGGTCGTCCAGGTCCGCCTCCAGCAGCGCCGCGCACCGCGCGATGCGCTGCCGCACGGTGTTGCGGTGCACGGACAGCGCCACCGCCGTACGGTCCCAGCTGCCGTGCAGGGAGAGCCAGGTGCGCAGGGTGTCCGTGAGGGCGGGAGCGGCCGCTATCGGCGCGAGCAGCGACCGGGCGTGGGCGTCCGCGTCGTGCGGCGGGACGAGGTCGGCGAGGGCGGGGCGGTCGCCGTGCCGGAGCAGCGGGGCGCGGGTGGCGCGGGCCCGGGCCAGGGCGCGGGCGGCCCGGGTGTCGGCGTCCGGCCAGTCGGGCGGGGCGGCGGCGGTGCTGACGCCGAGGGTCCAGCCGGGAAGCGGCTCCACGGGGCGGTCGGCGGGCACCAGGACGCGTACGACCTCGCCGGCCGGGTCGACCAGGGATGAGCCGAGCGCCGTGCCGAGCGCGGAGGTGGCCAGGGGGTCCGGTGCGGTGTGGCCGTCCGGCCGGGCGTGGACCACTTGCCACCGTTCTCCGCCGAGGAGTGGGGCCACGTCCTGGGGTGGGCTGCCCAGCAGGAGCCGTACGAGTGCGGAGGAGCGGGCCGCGGTGGTGCCGCTCTGTTGCCGGGCGGTGAGGAGGGTGAGCAGGACGGCTGCGACGGAGGCGATGCCGTGGTTGCCCGGGTCGCGTTGTGGCGAGGCCACGCCGAGTACGTATCCGGTGCCGAGGGCGTAGGTGGCGAGGTGGGTGCCGTTGACCGTGTCGCTGGCGGTGGTGGGGGTGGACGCCGCTTGTCGGTGCTCGCCGGGTGCGGGTGTCACTTGCCGGCGTTCGCCGGGTGCCGCCGCGCCCACCCTCCCCCACTCTCGACTCCGCTCGAGCGGGGGGACCCCCATCGCCCCAGCGGCACGACTGCCCGCGGCCGGGGTGGTGCGGCTGCCGGTGGCCGGGGTGGTGCGGCTGCCCGCAGGTGCGTCGGGGGGACTCACCACCTTGGCCAGGTCGGTCAAGGTCTGTCTTGTCTCCGGGGGTGGGGTGGTTCCCGCGGTGGCCAGTTCCGCGGTGTCCGGGGTGTACAGGGCGGCCCAGCCTCCGATCCGTTGGGCCAGTTGGCGGAGGACCGGGCGGACCGGGTCCGGGCGGGACGCCGCGGTGGCGAGGCTCTGCTGGGCCTCCGTGACCCGGCGCAGCTCCGCCAGCCGGGCCTGCGCCATGAGCTGCCAGACCGCCCGCGCCACCCCCGAGAACGTGGTCCGCGGCGGCACCTCCAGCAGCGGCAGCCCGTGCATCTCGCACGCCTCCGCCAGTTCCCCCGGCACCGCCTCGTGCACCGGTGCCACGCCGAACCCGAGCGCCGCCCCGCCCGCCGCCACGATCCGGGAGACGTACGCGTCGAAGTACCCCGCGCCCGCCCCCTCCGGGATGTGCACCCCCGCCGACAGCAGCAGCTCCCCGCCCAGCAGGTACGGGTACGGGTCCGCCATCTCCGAGGCGTGCGCCCAGTGCACGACGGTGCCGGGGTCGTCGGGCCCGGCGACCCGGCGCAGTCCGAGGTCCTCGCGTGCCAGGAGTGCGTCCAGACGCACGGGGGGCGTGGGGGGAACCATGGGGTCCGACATGCTGGACACTTCCTCCATTCCGTGCGGCGGGAATGGATGAAACGTACACTTCGCAGGTGCTTTCCGCCGCTCTATGGTCGGGACAGACCGGCAGCCCGCGGGTGCGGGCGGACGCATGAGCCAAGGCGAAGAGCAGGAAAGAAGGCAGTCCCATGAGCAGCAACGAGACGCCCCGCGGCCCCGTCGACTCCTCCCGCGTCCCCCGGTACGCCGGTCCCGCGACCTTCGCCCGGCTGCCCCGTCTGGACGAGGTCGGCCGCGCCGACGTCGCCGTGGTGGGCGTGCCGTTCGACTCGGGCGTCTCCTACCGGCCGGGCGCCCGCTTCGGCGGCAACGCCATCCGTGAGGCGTCCCGGCTGCTGCGCCCCTACAACCCCGCGCAGGACGCCTCCCCCTTCGCCCTCGCCCAGGTCGCGGACGGCGGCGACATCGCGGTGAACCCCTTCAACATCAACGAGGCCGTGGAGACGGTCGAGGCCGCCGCCGACGACCTCCTCGGCACCGGCGCCCGCCTGATGACCCTGGGCGGCGACCACACCATCGCCCTGCCGCTGCTCCGCTCCGTCGCCAGGAAGCACGGCCCCGTGGCCCTGCTCCACTTCGACGCCCACCTCGACACCTGGGACACCTACTTCGGTGCCGAGTACACCCACGGCACCCCGTTCCGCCGCGCGGTGGAGGAGGGCGTCCTCGACACCTCCGCCCTCTCCCACGTCGGCACCCGCGGCCCGCTCTACGGCAAGCAGGACCTCACCGACGACGAGAAGATGGGCTTCGGCATCGTCACCTCCGCGGACGTCTACCGCCGGGGCGCCGACGAGGTCGCCGACCAGCTCCGCCAGCGCATCGGCGACCGCCCGCTGTACATCTCCATCGACATCGACTGCCTGGACCCGGCGCACGCCCCCGGCACCGGCACCCCCGAGGCCGGCGGCATGACCTCCCGCGAGCTCCTGGAGATCCTGCGCGGACTGGCCTCCTGCGACCTGGTCTCGGCGGACGTCGTCGAGGTGGCCCCCGCGTACGATCACGCCGAGATCACCTCGGTCGCCGCGTCCCACACGGCGTACGAGCTGACCACGATCATGTCCCGTCGGATTGCGGAGGCCCGCGCGCAGTGACCCACGACCACGACCTGGTACTCCGCCCGACCGCCGCCCAGACGGAGGCCGCGCTGAATCCTCCCCCCGGCCGCAACGGCGGAGACCTGGTCGTGGAGACCCTGGCCGGGCTCGGCGCGACCACCGTCTTCGGCCTGCCCGGCCAGCACGCCCTCGGCGTGTTCGACGCCCTGCGCCGCTCCGACCTGCGCTACATCGGCCTGCGCGTGGAGAACAACGCCGGTTTCGCGGCGGACGCGTACGGCCGGATCACCGGCGAGGCCGCCCCGCTGCTGCTGTCGACCGGCCCGGGAGCCCTCACCTCGCTGGCCGCGCTCCAGGAGGCGGCGGCGGCCTCGGCGCCGGTGCTGGCGATCTGCGGCCAGGTCCCGACGGCCGGGCTGGGCGGTGGCCGCCACGGCCACCTGCACGAACTCCCCGACCAGGCGGCCTCGTTCCGGGGGGTCGTCAAGTCCGTCCACACGGTGCGTACGGCGTCCCAGATCCCGTCGGCGATCGCGGAGGCCTGGAAGTCGGCGCTGACCGTCCCGCACGGCCCCGTGTGGGTGGAGATCCCGCAGGACGTCCTGCTCGCCGAGACCGCCCTGCCGGTGGTGACGGCGATGGACGCCACCCCGGACGAGCTTCCCCCGCGCCCCGAACTGACCGCGCTCGCCGCCCACCTGCTGGCGAACGCCGACCGCCCCGCGATCATCGCGGGCGGGGGAGTGGTCCGCTCCGACGCCTCCGGCAAGCTGAGGCAGCTCGCCGAGCGCGTCCAGGCCCCCGTCGTCACCACCCCCGGCGGCAAGGGCGCCTTCCCCTGGACGCACCCGCTGTCGCTGCAGTCCTGGCTGGAGGACCGTCACACCACCGACTTCCTGGAGGACGCCGACGTCCTGCTGGTCGTCGGCTCGGGTCTCGGCGAACTCTCCTCGAACCACCACACGTTCGAGCCGCGCGGCCGGGTCGTCCAGATCGAGGCCGACCTCGGCAAACTGGAGTCCAACCACCCGGGCCTCGGCATCCACGCCGACGCCCGCCTCGCCCTCCAGGCCCTGCTGGAGACGGTGGAGGCCCGCGAGGACGCGACCGCGCCCGAGCGCGTACGGGGAGTGCTGGACCATGTCCGCGAGCGTCTCGCCTCCCAGGAACTCGCCCTGGAACAGCAGGTGCTGACGGCGGTCCGCCGTGCCCTGCCCACCGGCTCGCCGTCCTTCTGGGACATGACGATCCTGACGTACTGGGCCTGGTCCGCCTTCGACGCCATGGGCCCCAACCACCTGCACTCCGCGCAGGGCGCCGGCGGCCTCGGCTACGGCTTCCCGGCCGCCCTGGGCGCGGCGGTCGCCGACCCCACCCGCCCGGTCCTCGCGGTCTCCGGCGACGGCGGCGCCCTGTACTCCGTCGCCGAACTGGCCACCGCCCGCCAGCACGACCTCGACGTCACCTGGCTGATCGTCGACGACGGCGGCTACGGCATCCTCCGCGAGTACATGACCGACGCCTTCGGTGAACCCACGGCGACGGAACTGACCCGCCCCGACTTCGTGGCCCTGGCGGAGTCCTTCGGCGTACCCGGCGTGCGGACCAGCCCCGAAACCCTGGAACAGGACCTCGTAAAGGCCCTGACGACACCGGGCCCGTCGGTGGTCGTACTCCCCGCCGTGCTGCGGATGTTCGCGCCGACGCACGGGGAGTGAATCCTTGTGCCGCGAGCGGCTCGGGGCCCTAGGATCGGGAGCCGGCCGTAGGGGGGACCGTGGATCCGGAGATCGCAGCACTGGCAGGGACGGCGGGCACGACCGTCGTCACGTTGATGGTCACGAACGCCTGGGAATCGGCGAGGGACGGCATGGTCGCCCTGTGGCGCCGTTTCCAGCCCGCCAGAGCCGAGAGCGTCGGTGAGGAACTGGAGGCGGGCCGTGAGGAACTGCTTCTCGCGCGCCAGGCCGGCGACGCCGAATCCGAGGCCGAGCTGACCGCCGAATGGCAGGGCCGCGTACGACGCCTGCTTCTCGCCCGACCGGATGTCGCCGACGAACTGCGCACCCTCCTGGACGAGTTGGCCCCGTCGATGCCGGAGGAGCCGGAGACGCGGCACATCCACTTGCAGGCCCGCGCGTCGGGCAGCGCCCGGATCTACCAGGCCGGGCGCGACCAGCACATCACCGAACGATGAGCCTGCCGAGGCCGATGGAGGGCCGCGCCTCGGGCAGCGCCCGGATTTACCAGACCGGTGGCGACCAGCACATCGAGGAACACGTCCACCACTACGCCCCGGGCTCGGCCCCGCTGTTCGGACATCCGTGGACGGGCCCGGCCGAACCCCGGGGAACCGCTCCCGACTCCGTCCGCATGCCCCTGGTCGGTCGTACGCCCGGCGTCCTGCGGGACCGTACCGACCTCATGGAGCGCCTACGGGCCGCCGTGGCCGGTCCTGGCGGCGGCATCCAGGTCCTGCACGGAATGGGCGGCTGCGGCAAGACGGCCGTCGCCCAGGCCCTGTTCACCGAGGCCGTACGGGACCACGGCCGCGTCGGCCTGTGGGTCAACGCCTCCGAACGGGTGTCCCTGCGCGCCGGCATGCTCGCCGTCGCCGGTGACCGCGGTGCCGCCGCCGGCGAACTGGCCGCAGCGGCCGGCGGCCAGCGCGCCGCGGCCGACCTGGTCTGGCACCACCTGGACCACTCGGCACAGCCCTGGCTGCTGGTCCTCGACAACGCCGACGACCCCGCCATCCTGGAGGAAGGCGCCTGGTTGCGCCCGAGCCCCTCGGGGACGGTGCTGGTGACCACCCGCCACGCGACCTCCCCGCTGTGGCACACTCCGGGAGCGAGCAGTCACCGGCTCGGTGTGCTTCCCCTGGAGGACGCGACCCTGGTCCTGCGTGATCTGGCCCCGGACGCGGGTACGCGGGAGTCCGCGCGGAAGGTCGCCCGGCGTCTGGGCTGCCTGCCCCTGGCACTGACCCTGGCCGGGGCCCATCTGGCCCACCAGCTGCTGGAGTCGTGGTCCATGGACGAGTACGACCGGAAACTGACCGAGGAGTCGACGGCCCTGGTCGACCGGGGGGCGCCGGTGACCGGCGGCGGACACTCCCGTCACCTCGTGGGCCGCACATGGCAGCTCTCGCTGGACAGCCTGGCGGAAGGCGGCCTGCCGGAGGCGACGGCCCTGCTGCGGCTGCTGTCCTTCTGGGCGGCGGACCCCGTGACGCTGTCGCTGCTGATGCCGGCGGCACAGGGCGGGGTCGACGAGCTCGATCGCCTCGATCCGCCGCTGACCGCCGACCGGGTCGAACCGGCCCTGCGCGCGCTCCTCGACCACTCGCTGATCGATCTGGTCGAGACGGACGGGCACCGCTGTGTGAAGGCCCACGGGGTCCTGCTGGACAGTGTCGCCGCGGGCGTGCCCGACGCGGAGCGCGAACTCCTGGCGGGAGCGGCGGGCCGGCTGCTGCGGGCGGCACTGCCGCAGGAGGGCGCCGCGTCACAGCGGGCCCGCTCCCAGGTGCGGCTCCTGGCACCGCACGCGACCGGCCTGCTGCACCGTTCCCACCGCCACGGCCTGGTGACGGCGGAATCCGTACGGATCGCGGCGCGCGTCGCGCGGCTGGTGTACGAGGCGGGGGACTGGACCGCCGCGCTGGCCCTGGCCTCCACCGCCGCGAAGACCGCCGCGGAGCACCTGGGGGACGAGCACCCGGCGACCATCGAGGCCCGGTCGGGCCAGGGGCCCGTCCTGTTCAGACTCGGCCGGTACGCCGAGGCCGCCGACCTCCTGCGGCCGGTCCACCGGGACGCGCTGCGCACGCTCGGCCCTCATGACGCGCGCACCCTGGACGCGGCCTACGAACTGCAGCGGGTGCTGCACCGCCTGGGCGACCTGACCCAAGCCCGTACGCTGCTGGAAACAGTCCTGGACGGTCGCCGCCACGCGCTCGGCGAGGACCACGTCGCCACCCTCAAGACCCGCTGCGAGATGCTGGAACTCCGCCTCTCACAGGACGATTTCGACCACTACACGGCGGCGGCCGAGGAACTGGCGGGGGACTGCGAACGCCGTCTCGGCCCCGACCACCTGGTGACCGTGTGGGCGCGTGACGCACTGGCGCGGGGACTCCTGCGCTCCGGCCGGGGCGCCGAGGCCGAGGACCTCTTCCGCCGGGTGCTCGCCGGACAGCGGGCCGGGTACGGGGACGACCACCCGCTGGTCCTCGGGGTGCTCATCCAGCTCAGCCGCGCCCAGCACGCGCAGGGCAAACGGGAGCAGGCCGCCGACAGCGCGCGCGAGGTGGCCGAGCAGCGGGCCGCGATCCTGGGCGAGGACCACCCCGAGACCGCCGCGGCCCGCGCCTGGTACGCCGAGGTCCGGGCGGAGCAGCCCGCGGGTCCCCGAGGAACGGAGCGACGGAGCCGTACCCGCTGACCGCGGCATCCCGAGGCGTTCGGGGCCCGGAAGTCCGTACGATCCCGGCCCCAGGAGCGCTGGCCTCGCGAGGGCGGCGCTCCTGGAGTGAGTCCGGTGGGTCAGCAGCCGCCCGGACCGACCCCGTCGATGCGTCCGCCGAAGTCGCCGAGGTAGCGGGAGCGCCAGTCGCCGTTGAAGACGTCCCGCTTCTCGACGGGCTGCCAGTTCACGAAGCAGGCCCGGGTGCCGGCGACGAACGAGCCGACGTGGTCGTGGAGGCGGGGCGGCATGTCGCGGTAGCCGCTGCGCGCGGTCCACTCCCAGTAGTCGCCGTCGAAGCCCTCGTCGCTCCAGAAGCAGACCGACCCGTCGGGGCACGACGGGGGCGCGGCCGGGGCGGCGGACGCGGCGTGGGCCGGCAGCAGGAGGGCGGTCAGGGCGAGGGCAGCGGCGAGGGACCAGGAACGAGTCTTCACGGCACTCTCCAGTAAGGCGTCGTGGAGGCATGGAATCGCCCCGGCGGACGTGCCGGGGCGATTCCAGGGTTACGGCGGGGCGGGGGCAATCGGCCCGGTCCGCCGTCCACACCACCTGATGGAGCGAACCGGAGGCTCGGCGAGGGTGCCTCCCGCCGGGCGGCGGGCGCCGCACGCGCGGGGCGTGCGGGTCCGGGGCCCGGCGCCACCGGATCCACCCTCCTGAGCCGTCGGGTGGGGACGGCTCACCCACGACCGTCCTGCGCGGCCCCGCCGCATCGGCCGTTCTGGGTGGCTTCGTCGGTGTCGGCTGTCCTGCGTGGCTCCGCTGATGTCGGCTGCTTTGCGTGGTCCGTCGGTGTCGGCTGTTCTGCGTGGTCCGTCGGTGTCGCCTGCTCTGCGTGGTTCCGCTGATGTCGGCTGTTCTGCGCGGTTCCGTCGGTGTCGGCCGGGCACAGGCGGGCCGTGGTGTGAGTCCGAGCCTTCGATCCCTGACCGTCGGGAGGCCGTACCGGGCCTCACTGTGTGCCAGTGGTCCAGGGGGCGAGCAGGTCGCGGAGCAGCTCGGCGAAGGCGTTGTCGAGTGTGTCCTCCCGGGTTCGGTCGCCGACGGCTTCGGGACAGAGGGCGGCGGGGCGGGCGGCCCAGAGGATCTTCCAGGGCCTGGAGGCCAGCGCGGGGTCGCCCCAGACACCGCCGTGCGGGCAGAGGGGGTGCAACAGGTCACTGATGCGCTCCGTGGCGACCTGCATCAGCGGCGCCTCCGTTGCGGAGTGGGCCGCCCGGAACGCTTCCGGGGAGGAGCGCGCGACGGCGGCCGTGGTCGGGTGACGGCGAACGACCCGCACGACCTCGGTGAGGTGCTCGGCAATGCCCCGTACGGTGCCGTCGCTCGGACGGGCCCACGCGGCCGTGTCGAACGCCTCCGCCAGTTCGGCCTTCAGCGCGTGCAGATGAAGCGCCGAGACCGACTTCCAGTTGGAGTAGAGGAAGTTGCGCGTGATTCCGCCATCGCGGGCGATGGCGGCCAAGGACACGTCCAGGCCGTCGGCGCGCATGAGGGCGCGGGCGGTGCTGATCACGTGCCCTGTGCTGTGGGGGTTGTGGCCGAAGGCGGATCGGGAGCTCATGGTGAGCACTTTGCTGAAAAGTGTGAGCACAGGGCGGGTGGATGTCACTTGGCCACTCGTATGAGCGATGGGCGAACAGTGAAGGCTGGTGTGCTCACGCTTTTCGGGAGAGGTGGTCAGTCCCTGAGGGTTGCGATGAACGACGCCCAGCCAGTCGCAGAGAAGACCACGACAGGCCCGCCCACCACCTTGGAGTCCCGAACCGGCACACCGACACGGTGGCCATCGAGGATTTCCAGGCAACTTCCCGCTTCGGGACCGCTGTACGACGACTTACGCCAGCCGCTGAGAACGGCAGTGTTCGAGAGGAGGTGCTCTGGCATCGTGTCGCTACTCCTTCGCAGACGGCGACCTGCTGCTCTTGATCGCGGTGATGAAGGACGACCAGCCGGACACCTGGAAGATCACAGCCGGGCCGTCCGGCACCTTGGAGTCCCGAACGGGCACGCCCGAGGCATAGCCGTCAAGGACCTCCAGGCAACTGCCGCCTTGGTCATTGCCGTGTGATGACTTCCGCCAGCCCTTCAGTGCGGCCGTGTTCGGGATGGTTCGGTCGGTCATGGCCTTCGTAGCCCCTTGCCGTCGCTCTGAGCAGAGCCAGTGATTCCTTGAGCGGCAGTGGATTGCCCAGCGCGAAATCGTAGCGATGCTGCAGATCCAGGACCACGGCCGGGGCATCATGAATCTTGCCCATGCGCGGCCCTTCGCCGTAAGCCATCGGCGGCTGATCCTCGAACCACATCAGCGTGAGCATGTTGCTGAGGAGTGGGTGGGCGCCCAACGCGAACGGCATCACGTGCACCTGGATCCGGCCGCTCTCGGCGAGGCGTACGAGGTGGTGGAGCTGCTCCGCCATGATGTCCGGCCCGCCGATCTGGCGGCGGAGTACTGCCTCGTCCAGCAGCGCCCATACCACCGGCGTCACCGGATCGTCGAGGATCTTCGCCCGCTCGAGGCGTGGGACAACGCGTCTGTCACGCTCTTTGTCGCTCGCCGGAGGGAACGACAGGCCGAGAACCGCTCGTGCGTAGCTCTCCGTCTGGAGGATGCCCGACACGTACGACAGAGCGAACTCGCGGATCATCACCGCCTGCTGTTCGAGCTGCCGCGCCGTCTCGAAGTGGTCCGCGACGGCGACGTCCTGCTCCGGCAGGAAACTGCTCAGGACGTTTCCCGTGTTCAGCGCCTCGTCCAACCGGCGCGCGTCCTCCTTCGACGGCACCCGGCGACCCGCCTCGATGTGGGCGATGTGTGAACACGTCATGATCGCCCGGTCGGCCAACTGCCGCTGAGTGAGGCCCCCCGCCTCGCGCTGTGCCTTGAGCCAGTCGCCGTAGATGCTGCCCAATCCGCCAACCCCCTTGTGACAAAAGCTCTGTCACCAGCTCCTCCCTGGCGAGCCTAGCCCCGCCCGTCTCACTCTGCGAGTGCATCGCCACACAGGGTGAATGCGTCGAGCGCGATCAGAGGGTCCATGACATGAGCAACCGCACCGCCCGCTTCTTCGAACCGCTGCTACGGCTTCTGCTCCCCGGCCGTGGGCGACACCGCCATGTCGCGGTCCTGCCGGGCCGGCGGGCCCACGTTCCGCGCGCCGAGGCGCCGACCGACCGCCGGCTGGGGGCGTCTCCGCTCCGAGGTGAGGAGAACGTCCTGGTCCGCCCCTACCTCGTCGCACACGAACGCAAGGAGGAAGCCCGGCGGCAACGGGTCCGACGTCGCGCGCTGTGGTTCGCCGTCCACGGGATCGACATCGGGCCGCGCGTCGTCCACCGAGTGGAGGTGACGGCATGGGCGGTGGGAACGACCACGCGCGGCTGCTCCCCTGGACGGGGGCGGAGGGCAAGCCCGGTTACCTCCTCACGGACGGAACCGGCTACCTCTCCCGTCGCGCCGACACCGTCGAACAACTGCAACTCGCCATGGCCGACGACCTCCTCGGCCACGCGGCGGACCTGCTCGGCGACCGCCGCGCGACCTCGGACCAGCTCCGGTTCCTGCTCGCGTGCATGCGCGAGTCGCTGACCGACGTGTGTCGGATCACCGAGAGCCGGGGCGCCCGCCTGGTGGCTACCAGATCGACTCGACCCACTCCGGGTGGTCGATGAACGGGTTGCGGTTGTGCTGGTAGGAGTCGTAGATGACCTCGTTGCGGTTCTCCTCGAACGCGCTCGGCGGGTCCTCCTGGTGCCACTGCTTCAGGACCGAGAGGCGGCCGTGGTACGGGTTGCTGCCGTTGGTGACGGAGTCGTTGGGCTCCAGGTCCGGCCAGCCGTCGGTGCCCTCGTAGCGGACCGCCATGTAGAGGATCATGCGGGCCACGTCGCCCTTGACCGCGTCGCGCGGCTCGAAGGAGTTCGAGTCGGTCAGGCTGCCGCCGCTGTTGGTGAACGAGCTGCCGCCGTTGTCGAAGTCCTTGTTGCCGCGGATCGAGTTGACCTGGACGTCCTCGGGGCGCAGGTGGTGCAGGTCGGTGCCGGGGCCGGTGGCGGTGCCGAAGTCACCGTGGGACTTGGCCCACACGTGCTCGCGGTTCCAGTCGCCCGTGTCACCGCCGTTGAGGGACTTGCTGCGGGAGATGCCCGAGTACAGCAGGATCACGTTGTTGCTGTTGTTCGGGTCCTGGTCGGTGACCTTCAGGGCGTTCCAGACCGCCGAGTACGAGATCTTCGTCTGGTCGCTGATGATCGCGTTCAGGGAGTCCTTCAGCGCGGTGCCGGACTTGCCGATCGCGGCGGCGTAGTACGTGTCGTCGTACGCGGTGGTCGCGGCGCCGGCGGAGGGGGCGTTCAGCGCGGGGACGGCGAGGCCGACCAGGACGGCCGAGGTGGCCAGGGCGAGGGTCTTCCAGCGGCGGCGTATGGGTGTCACGGGCATGGGGGCGTCCGATCTACGCGGGTTGATTGAGCGGCCGAGGGGAAGCGTGACATGGACATGCGTACAGGAGGGTGAAGAAGAGGTGTCGGTCGTGTGTCGGTAAACGGTGACCGGCCGTCACCCGGCCGCCCTACGGTGGCGGCATGCGCCTGAGAACCCTTCTCGCCACCGCCACCGCGGCCCTCGCCGCCGCGACCTGCCTGACCGCCGCCGGGCCGGCCGGCGCCCAGCCGAACGGGACGCCCCACGCCTGCTCCCCGTCCGTCTCCGTCGACCGCTTCTCCGACGCGCTCGACAAGACGACGTACGACGGTGCCTACGTGGGCAACCTCTCCGCCCTCGCCCCGGACCGTCACCGCACGGTCGCCGCGCTCTCCGACCGGTCCGCCCTGTTCCGGCTGGACGCGCGGACCCTGCGGCCCGAGGGCGTGACGCCGCTCGCCGACGAGAACGGGGCCGCGCTCGACGCGGAAGGGCTGGTCGTCGACCGGGACGGGACCTATCTCGTCTCCTCCGAGACCGAGCCCACCGTGCGCCGCTACTCCCGTGACGGGAAGATCCTCGACCGGCTCCCCGTACCCGAGGAACTCCGTACGCGCGCCCGCGCCAACGGCACCTTCGAAGGGCTGACCCTCCTCCCCGGCGGACGCACCCTGATCGCCTCGATGGAGTACCCCCTCACCGGCGACCCCGGCGACCGGGTCCGTCTCCAGAGCTGGCGGCGCACCGCCCACGGTGACTTCCGGCCCGGCGCGCAGTACACCTACCGGACCGACCCGGGCCACGGCGTCTCCGAGGTCACCGCCACCCCCGACGGCCGCCTGCTCGTCCTGGAGCGCGGCTTCACCTCCGGCGTCGGCAACACCGTCCGGCTCTACCTGGCCGACCGGCACGGCACCGCGTACGACAAGACCCTGCTCGCCGACCTCGCCGACTGCCCCTCCCTCGGCGCCACCGCCAAGCAGCCCCAGGTCAACCCCCTCCTCGACAACATCGAGGGCATGACCGTCACCGGCCGGTCCAAGGGCCGCCTGAACCTCCTCCTGGTCAGCGACGACAACCAGAACGAGAACCAGACCACCCGCCTCTACGCTCTGCGCGTACGCCTCTGAACATCGCGGAGGGATGAAATCCGCCGCCGGCCGCGTTGGTGCCTTCCGGTAGATCAGGACGATCGGAGGGCACCCGCGTGACACCGCAACGGGGATGGGCACGGCGACTGGCCGGATACGCGTGGCGTCATCCGAAGGACGTCGTCCTCGCGCTGGGCTCCTCCCTCGGCGGCATGGCCGTCATGGCGCTGGTCCCGCTGATCACCAAGGTGATCATCGACGACGTCATCGGAGACAAGACCAAGTCCATGACCACCTGGGCGGGCGTCCTGATCGGCGCCGCGCTCGCCGTCTACGTCCTCACCTACATCCGCCGCTACTACGGCGGCCGGCTCGCCCTCGACGTCCAGCACGACCTGCGGACCGAGATGTACGGGACGATCACCCGGCTCGACGGCAGACGCCAGGACGAGCTGTCCACCGGGCAGGTCGTCGGACGCGCCACCAGCGACCTCCAGCTCATCCAGAGCCTGCTCTTCATGCTGCCGATGACCATCGGCAACCTCCTGCTGTTCCTGATCTCCCTCGTGATCATGGCGTGGCTGTCGCTGCCGCTCACCGCCGTCGCCCTCGCCGTCGCCCCCGCCCTGTGGTGGATCGCCAGGCGCAGCCGCACCCGGCTGCACCCCTCCACCTGGTACGCGCAGGCGCAGGCGGGAGCCGTCGCCGGGGTGGTCGACGGCGCGGTCAGCGGCGTACGCGTGGTGAAGGGCTTCGGACAGGAGGAGCAGGAGACCGGCAAGCTGCGCGAGGTCGGACGGCGGCTGTACGCCGGGCGGCTGCGCACCATCCGGCTGAACTCCCGGTACACCCCGGCCCTCCAGTCCGTCCCCGCCCTCGGCCAGGTGGCGATGCTGGCCCTCGGCGGCTGGCTCGCCGTACGCGGGCACATCACGCTCGGCACGTTCGTCGCCTTCTCCACCTACCTCGCCCAGCTCGTCGGCCCGGTCCGGATGCTCGCCATGGTGCTCACCGTCGGCCAGCAGGCCCGCGCCGGCACCGAACGCGTCCTGGAGCTGATCGACACCGAGCCGTCCCTGACCGACGGCACCAGGGAACTGCCCGCCGACGCCCCGGCGACCGTCGAGTTCGACGACGTCTCCTTCGGCTACGACCCCGGCCGGCCGGTCCTGGACGGCCTCTCCTTCGAGATCCGCCCCGGGGAGACCCTCGCCGTCGTCGGCGCCTCCGGCTCCGGCAAGTCCACCGTCTCCCTGCTCCTGCCGCGCTTCTACGACGTCACCCACGGCGCCGTGCTCGTCGGCGGCCACGACGTGCGCGAGCTGACCACCGAGTCCCTGCGGGCCGCGATCGGGCTGGTCCCCGAGGACTCCTTCCTCTTCTCCGACACCGTGCGCAACAACATCGCGTACGGCCGCCCGGACGCCACCGACGAGCAGATCACCGCCGCCGCCCGCGCCGCCCAGGCCGACCGGTTCATCGACGAGCTGCCCGACGGCTACGACACCACCGTCGGCGAGCACGGACTGACCCTCTCCGGCGGCCAGCGCCAGCGCGTCGCCCTGGCCCGCGCGATCCTCACCGACCCGCGCCTGCTGGTCCTGGACGACGCGACCTCCGCCGTGGACGCCCGCGTCGAGCACGAGATCCACGAGGCGCTGAAGGGGGTCATGCGGGGCCGTACGACGCTGCTGATAGCCCACCGCCGCTCCACCCTCAACCTCGCCGACCGCATCGCCGTCCTCGACGGCGGCCGGCTCGCCGACATCGGCACCCACGACGAGCTGCAACGGCGCTCCGCCCTCTACCGCAGGCTGCTCACCGACCCCGACGAGCTGGGCGCCGTCTCCCCGGGCCACACCCCGCCCGCCGGGCCGCGGGAGGAGGACACCTCGGTCCGCGCGGAGCTGGACGCCGAGTTCGACGCCGAGCGCGGGGTCACGCCCCGGCTGTGGACCGGCGACCGCGAACCCAAGGACACCGCGCTGGCCGGCACCCCGGCCACCCCGGAACTCCTCGCCCAGGTCGAGGCGCTGCCCCCGGCGGACGACGTCCCCGACGTCGACGAGGACCGGGCCGTCCGGCCCGAGGACTCCTACGGCCTGCGCCGTCTCCTGCGCGGCTTCCGCACCCCCCTCCTGATCAGCCTCGGCCTGGTCGCCGCGGACGCCGGGATGGGCCTGCTGCTGCCGGTGCTGATCCGGCACGGCATCGACCAGGGCGTCACCCGGGCCGCCCTCGGCGCGGTCTGGGCGGCCGCCCTGCTGGGCCTGCTCGCCGTGGCCGCGCAGTGGGCGGCGCAGGTCGGCGAGATCCGGATGACCGGACGCACCGGCGAACGCGTGCTCTACGCGCTGCGGCTGAAGATCTTCGCCCAGCTCCAGCGGCTCGGCCTGGACTACTACGAGCGCGAGCTGACCGGCCGGATCATGACCCGGATGACGACGGACGTCGACGCGCTGTCGACGTTCCTGCAGACGGGCCTGGTCACGGCGTTCGTCTCGGTGGTCACCTTCTTCGGCATCATGGCCGCCCTGCTGGTCCTCGACATCGGGCTCGCCCTCGTCGTCTTCGCCACCCTGCCCCCGCTGATCGTCGGCACGTACTTCTTCCGCCGGGCCAGCGTGAAGGCGTACGAGCTGGCGCGGGAGCGGGTGTCGGTGGTCAACGCCGATCTGCAGGAGTCGGTGGCGGGACTGCGGATCGTGCAGGCGTTCCGCCGCGAGCGGGACGGCGGACGCCGCTTCGCCGGGCGCAGCGCCGACTACCGCGAGGCGCGGATACGGGGCCAGTGGCTGATCTCGGTGTACTTCCCGTTCGTCCAGTTCCTGTCCTCGATCGCGGCCGCGGCCGTGCTGGTCGTGGGCGGGGGCCGGGTCGACGACGGGACGCTGGCGATCGGCTCGCTGGTCGCGTACCTGCTCTACATCGACCTGTTCTTCGCGCCGGTGCAGCAGCTCTCCCAGGTCTTCGACGGCTACCAGCAGGCGTCCGTCTCGCTGGGCCGCATCCAGGAGCTGCTGCGGGAGCCGGCCTCCACGGGGACCGCCGCGAAGCCGCTCGACGTGCCGTCCCTGCGCGGGGAGATCGCCTTCGAGGACGTGCACTTCGCCTACGGGGACGGCGAGGAGGCGCTCGACGGCATCGACCTCACCGTCCCCGCCGGACAGACCGTCGCCTTCGTCGGCGAGACCGGCGCCGGAAAGTCCACGCTGGTCAAACTGGTCGCCCGGTTCTACGACCCCACCGGCGGGCGGGTCACCGTCGACGGCACGGACCTGAAGGACCTGGACATCACCGCGTACCGGCACCGGCTCGGGGTCGTACCGCAGGAGGCGTACCTCTTCCCCGGCACCGTCCGCGACGCCATCGCCTACGGCCGCCCGGACGCCACCGACGCCGAGGTGGAGGCGGCGGCCCGCGCGGTCGGCGCGCACGAGATGATCGCCACGCTGGACGGCGGCTACCTCCACGAGGTCGCCGAACGCGGCCGCAACCTCTCCGCCGGACAGCGCCAGCTCATCGCGCTGGCCCGTGCCGAACTCGTCGACCCGGACGTGCTGCTGCTCGACGAGGCGACGGCCGCGCTGGACCTGGCCACCGAGGCGCAGGTCAACCAGGCGACCGACCGCCTGGCGGGACGCCGTACGACGCTGGTCGTCGCCCACCGCCTCACCACCGCCGCCCGCGCCGACCGGGTGATCGTGATGGACCACGGCCGGGTCGCGGAGGACGGCACGCACGACGAACTGCTGCGGCGGGGCGGCAAGTACGCCGCGCTGTGGCGGACGTTCGTCGGGGAGGACGTACCGGCGCCGGCGTGAGGGGCGGTGCCCCGGGCGCAACCATCCGGCGTACGTCATGCGTCCGTACACGCGTACGCCGCCTGACGCGGCAGGCGCGGTACGGGAGGACGACTGTGGGCAGTGGAGCGATACGCCGGCGACTCGCGCCGGTCCTTGCGGTGCTGATCACCTCGGGGCTGCTCGCCGTCGCCGCGCCGGAGGACGCGCACGCCGCCTCCTACTGTGCCGGGCGCAAGGTGCGCACGCTGCCGTTCTCCACCGGCTCGGTCGTCGTCTACAAGCGGGGCGGCTACGTCTGCGCCGTCACCCTCGCCAAGAAGCCCGGCACCAAACGGAAGATGTCGGTGAGCGTGCGGGCGCGCGGAGGCCGCCCGGTCGTCGACGAGGGCGACTTCAAGCACCACGCCGGGCCGGTGACCGTGCACGCCGGCCGCCGCTGCGTGTGGGTGAAGGGCAGGGTCGGCGGGGGGTCCGTCAGCTCCGGCTGGATCCTGTGCTGACCCTTCGTCGGCCGAGGGTTATCCCTATGTCCCCTGGTGCTGCGGGGAGTTGGTCCAGTAGCTTCCGGCGCACATCTGTCTCACAGGGGAGTGCGCATGCGCAAGGCGCTCAGATGGCTGCTGGCGCTCACGGTGCTCATAGGCACACTGAGTACGGCCGGGGCGGCCACCGCCGCCGAGCCGGAGGCCACCGGCACCACTGACATCAAGGAGAGGCTGCTCTCCGTTCCGGGCATGAGCCTGATCGAGGAGAAGCCGTACACCGGGTACCGCTTCTTCGTCCTCGACTACACGCAGCCGGTCGACCACCGCAGGCCCTCCAAGGGCACGTTCGAGCAGCGGATCACCGTGCTGCACAAGGACACCGCGCGGCCGACCGTCTTCTACACGGGCGGCTACAGCGTCTCCACGACGCCCCGCCGTGCCGAGCCGACCCAGATCGTGGACGGCAACCAGGTCTCCATGGAGTACCGCTTCTTCACCCCGTCCCGGCCCGAGCCGGCCGACTGGTCGAAGCTGGACATCTGGCAGGCCGCCAGCGACCAGCACCGCGTCTTCAAGGCGCTGAAGGGGATCTACGCCGAGAACTGGATCTCCACCGGCGGCTCCAAGGGCGGCATGACCGCCACCTACTACGAGCGCTTCTACCCGCGTGACATGGACGGCGTGGTCGCCTACGTCGCCCCCAACGACGTGGTGAACAAGGAGGACTCGGCCTACGACCGCTTCTTCCGCACCGTCGGCACCAAGGAGTGCCGCGACCGGCTGAACGCCGTGCAGCGCGAGGCGCTGGTGCGCCGGGCCCCGCTGGAGAAGAGGTACGAGGCGGTCGCCGCCGAGAACGGCTACACCTTCGACACCATCGGCAGCCTGGACCGGGCGTACGAGGCCGTCGTCCTCGACTACGTGTGGGGCTTCTGGCAGTACAGCACCCTCGCCGACTGCGCGGACATCCCGGCGGACGCGAAGAACGCCACCGACGACGAGATCTGGACGTCGATCGACACGATCTCCGGGTTCTCGTTCTACACGGACCAGGGCCTGAGCCCGTACACGCCGTACTACTACCAGGCCGGTACGCAGCTCGGCGCGCCGACCATCGACTTCCCGCACATCGAGAAGAAGTACGTCCGCTACGGCTACCAGCCGCCGCGCAACTTCGTGCCCCGCTCGATCGACATGAGGTTCGAGCCGTGGGCCATGCGGGACGTCGACTCCTGGGTCCGCCACAACGCGAACCACATGCTGTTCGTGTACGGCGAGAACGACCCGTGGGGCGCCGAGCGGTTCCGTCTCGGGCACGGCGCGCGTGACGCGTACGTCCTCACCGCGCCCGGCATGAACCACGGTGCGAACGTGGCCGGTCTGGTCGCCGAGGAGAAGGCGCTGGCCACGGCCCGCATCCTGGACTGGGCGGACGTCACGCCGAGCACGGTGCGGGAGAACCCGGCGGCGGCGAAGCCGCTGGCGAAGTTCGACGCCAAGCTGGACAAGCGGGACGTCGAGCAGGAGCGGACGCTGCGCCCGTAGGGCGCGCGGCGGGACTACACCGGGCGGGCGCAGCCCACCGGTGACGTGCCGCCGAGCCGCACGTAGAGGGCCGTGGACGCCGGGCATTCGGACCGGTCGTCCACGGCCCTCACCACCTTGAACTCCGGTTCCCGCTCCTCGCTGCCGTCGCACGCCGTCTCGCGGACCTTGCCGTCGCCCAGGTCGTAGACGCAGTCGCCGACGATGGTGCGCGGCCCGCCCCCGCCGCCCGGATCGCCGGGGTGCGGCGGCTGGAGGTGACGCATACAGGCGTAGCCGCGCGGCACCGCGCCGTCGCCGTCCTCGTCGAAGGAGGGGCGCTGCTCGCTGATGTGCAGCACGAAGTCGGTGGTGGCCGGGCAGCGCGGCCCGTCGCGCGCGGTCCCGTCGTGGCGGGCGACGACCCGGGCCGCCGCCCGTTCGCTCCCGCAGGACACCTCGGTGAAACTGGTCCGGCCGAAGGAGCTGCACTCGTCGACGGCGAGGAACACCGCCCCGTACCCGGACTGCCGGACCGGCGTCGGCGACACCGTGCGCCGCTCGACCGGTCCGCCCTCCTTCTCGGCACCGCCCGGCGCGCTCTGGCACCCGGTGAGCAGCACCGCGACCGCCGCCGCGAACGCGGCGCGCGTCCCCCACCCGCTTCGCACGTGCATCGTCATCCCCCGCACACCCCCGTCCAGCGTGACCCGGTCCGTCGGGCCACGCCAGACATGTGGTGAGCTTTCACCACATCGGGGAAGACGCGTCGGGTGGGTGACGTACGCGCGCTACGCCCGGCAGGGGTGATGCGCCCGTGTGCGCCTAGTACCTCAGCCCGTGCCCGACCGGGTACAGCACCGCCGCCGGGTCGTCCGCCCGCTGCACCGGCACCGGCAGCGTGCCGCGCGGGTCCGCCTTGCCCGCGATCACCCGTGCCGCCGCCCGCAGCTCGACGTCGGTCCAGGAGTACGTCGCCAGATACGCCGCCACGCCGGGCAGATGGGCCACGTCGTACGGGTTGCGGACCGCGACCGCGACCACCGGCCTCCCCGTCGCCAGCAGTTGCTCGACCAGCGTCTTCTGGCTGCCGGCCGCCGTGACGTTGTACGTCCCCACGACGACCGCGTCCGCGTCCCGGGCCGCCTCCACCGCCTTGGCGATGGTGGCGGCGGACGGTGCGGTGCCGGTGGACAGGGCGGTGGCGGTGAAGCCCAGCTCGGTCAGGGCGTCCGCGAGGACACCGGTCGGCGGTCCCGTCGTACCGGACGGGGAGGCCGGGTCGGCGCCGACCACCAGCAGCTTCTGCTGCCTGCGCCGGGACAGCGGCAGCAGGCCGCCCTCGTTGACCAGCAGGGTGGTGGTGCGCTCGGCGATCCGGTCGGCGGCGGCCAGGTGCGCGCGGGTGCCGACGGTGCGGTCGACTCCGGCGTGCGAGACGTACGGGTCCTCGAACAGGCCCAGCCCCGCCTTCAGCCGCAGCACCCGCAGGACCGACTCGTCGAGCCGGTCCTCGGTCAGTTCGCCGTCGCGTACGGCGTTCAGCACCGCGTTCCAGGCGACGTCCAGGGAGGGCGGGTTGAGCAACTGGTCCACGCCCGCCTTCAGCGCCAGCACCGGCACCCGGTCGTCGCCGTACTTCGTGCGGACGCCCTCCATGCCGAGGGAGTCGGTGACCACGACCCCGTCGTAGCCGAGTTCCTCGCGCAGGATGCCGGTGAGGATGGGGCGGGAGAGCGTGGCCGGGTCCTCGGAGGCGTCGAGGGCCGGGACGACGATGTGCGCGGTCATGATGGAGTCGATGCCCGCGGCGACGGAGGCCCGGAACGGAGGAGCGTCCAGCTCCTCCCACTCCTCGCGGGTGTGGTGGATGTACGGCAGTTCGGCGTGGCTGTCGGTGACCGTGTCGCCGTGTCCGGGGAAGTGCTTGGCCGTCGAGGCGACGCGGGACGACTCGTAGCCCTCGACCTCCGCCGCGACGAGGCCCGCGACGGCCTCCGGGTCGGAGCCGAAGGAGCGGACGCCGATGACGGGGTTGGCCGGATCGACGTTGACGTCGGCCACGGGGGAGTAGTTCTGGCGGATGCCCAGCGCGCGCAGTTCGGCGCCCGCGATCCGGCCGAGGGTGCGGGCGTCGGAACGGGAGCCGCCCGCGCCGACGGCCATCGCGCCGGGGAACAGGGTGGCGGGTTCGCCCACGCGGGCCACGATGCCGTGCTCCTGGTCGGTGGAGATCAGCACGGGCAGCCCGCGCGGCAGACCGAGGGACGCCTTCTGGATGCCGTTGGACAGGTCCGCGATCTGGTGCGGGTCGCGGGTGTTGTGCGCCCAGGCGAAGTAGATGATGCCGCCGACCCGGTACTCGGCCAGCAGTTCGGCGGCCGTGCGGACGCCGATCTCCTCCAGGTTGGCGTCGGCGTCGGCCTGGTCCGGGTCGGTGGCGGAGTGGCCGTAGACCCGCATCACGAAGAGCTGGCCGACCTTCTCCTCCAGCGTCATGCGGGAGATGAGGGCGCGCAGCCTTCTGTCGTCGTGCGCGGACCGGCCGGTGGCCGCGTGGACGGTGCCGCCGGCCGCGAGGGCGGTGGTGGCGCCCGCCGTCGCGGCGAGGACGGTACGTCTGGACGGACGTGCGGTGCTTCCCGTGCTTCCGGTGCTGCTGTCGGGCACGTGCGCTCCTTTGGAAGGTGATCCGCGGGGACCGGGGATCCACTGAAGGACATCCTTGAAGGAAACTGCCAGGAGGTCACCAATATCCGGGAAGTTTCTGCCAGTCAAGGGAATGCGCAGCAACCGGGCGGGACCCGCAGGACCTGGAGGGCTCGGGGGCCTGGGGCCCCGGGGCCTGGGGCCGTCATCGGCGCGACGGGAGGGGGCGCGCCGATGACGGCGTGCTGCCGGCCACGGTACGGCGGAGAGGGTCGGTCAGCGATCGCAGCCGGCAGCGAGGGCCGACACCGCACCACGGAGACTCGTCCGGCAGCCTGCACATGGGACGGACGGAGGAGGGGACGGGTTCCCCGGCCGGACCGGATTCCCCGAAACCGGGACCGGGGGTGCGGACGGGGTCAGCGGGGCGAGTGCGCCGACACCTCGGGCCAGTGCCCGCACAGCGTGCGGACGGTCTCCGCGATCGCCGGACGGCGGGCCGCCCCGGTGCGCCACAGCGCGTACAGCCGTCGTACGGGCATCGGGTCGAGCGGTACCTCCACCACGCCGGCGGGCAGCGGACCGCGCCCCAGCCGGGGGATCAGCGCGATGCCGAGCCCGGCCGCGACCAGGGCGACCAGGGTCGGGTTCTCGTCGGCCTGATGGACGATCTCCGGCTCGTGCCCGGCCGCGCGCAGGGTGCGCACCAGCCACTCGTGACAGACCCGCCCCGGCGGCTGGCAGATCCACCGCTCACCGCCCAGCTCCTCCCGCCGTACCGCCGTACGCCCCGCGAAGGGGTGGTCCTCGGGCACCAGCAGATCGCACAGGTCGTTCCCGATGACCGCCTGCTCCACGCCCGCCGGGGCGGGCAGCGGCGCGATGTCCCAGTCGTGCGCGACGACGAGGTCGACCGCGCCCTTGGCGACCAGGTCCACGGAGAGATGCGGGTCGATCTCGGTGAGCCGCGTGTCGAGCGCGGGGTGCCGGCGCGCCAGGTCGGCCAGGACGGGCGGCATCAGCCCGCGGGCCGCCGACGCGAACGCGGCGATGGTCAGCCGCCCGGCCGGCACCCCGCGCCGCTCCTCCAGCTCGGTCTCCGCCCGCTCCACGATGGCGAGCAGCTCCCGCGCGGTACGCACCAGTTGATGCGCCTCGTCGGTCAGCCGTACGCCCCGGCCCTCCCGCTCCAGCAGCACCGTCCGCGTCTCCCGCTCCAGCTTGGCGATCTGCTGGGAGACGGCGGACGAGGTGTAGCCGAGCGCCACGGCGGCGGCACCTACGGTGCCGTGGACGGAGACGGCGTGCAGGGCGCGCAGCCGCTGGAGGTCGAGCATGACGGCTCCCCGATCGGTTAGCGGTGCTTCATCCAACCATGCAGGAATCATCGCTGGTGCTGAAGTGTGGTGGGCGGTGATCCTCGACGTATGCGACCTTCCCACCTGTTCCTCGCCGTCCTCGTCACCGCCGTGTGGGGAGTGAACTTCACCGTCATCGAGGTCGGGCTCGACCACTTCCCGCCGCTGCTCTTCTCCGCCCTGCGCTTCCTGGCGGCGGCGCTGCCCGCGGTGTTCCTCGTGGGGCGGCCCAAGGTGGCGTGGAAGTGGATCGTGGGGGTGGGGCTCGCACTGGGGGTGGCCAAGTTCGGGCTGCTGTTCGTCGGCATGGACGCGGGGATGCCGGGCGGGCTGTCCTCGCTGGTGCTCCAGATCCAGGCGGTGTTCACGGCCCTGTTCGCCTTCGCGCTCCTCGGCGAACGCCCATCGCGCGTACGGCTGGTGGGCATGGCGGTGGCGCTGGCCGGGATCGGCGTGGCGGCGGTCGACGAGGGCACCTCCGGACCGCTGCTCGGCTTCGCCCTGGTCGTCGCGGCGGCGGCCTGCTGGGGCGTCTCCAACATCCTCACCCGCAAGGCCGCACCCCCGGACGCCCTGAACTTCATGATCTGGGTGAGTACGGTGCCGGTGCTGCCGCTGCTGGGCCTCTCCCTGCTGCTGGAGGGCCCGTCACGGGACCTGGACGCCCTGCGCGGCCTGGACTGGGCGGGCGCGGGCACGGTGCTCTTCGTCGCCTGGGTCGCCACGGTGTTCGGCTTCGGCGCCTGGGGCTGGCTGCTGCGCCGCCACCCCGCCTCCACGGTCGCGCCCTTCTCCCTGCTCGTCCCGGTCTTCGGCATGTCGTCGGCCGCGCTGTTCCTGGGCGAGTCGGTGACCCCGCTGCGGTGGTGCGCGGCGGCACTGCTGGTGGGCGGGGTGGCACTGGCATCGGTGACGCTACGGCGGCCCGGGGCGGTGCCGGCGGTGAAACCCGTTCGACGGGCGGAGGTCCGTACGGAAGACTCCCCGGTCGGCGGATGAGGAAGATCGGGAGACCGGGAGACCGCACATGGGTTTTGTTCTGGAGGGACCGGTCCTCGAGGGCACGTCGGTGCGCCTGGAACCACTGGAGCACCGGCACACGGCCGACCTCGCGCTGGCCGCGGAGGAGAACCGGGACACCTACGCCTACACCTGGGTGCCCAGGGCCGACGAGGTCGGCGCGTACATCGACGCGCAGCTCGCCCGCGCGGCGACCGGCCGCCTCGCCCCCTACGCGCAGATCTCCCTCGCCACGGGACGCGCGGTGGGCGCCACCGCGTACTGGGAGCCCCGTTCCTGGCTGAACGAGGACCGGCTCGACGCGATCGAGGTCGGCTTCACGTGGCTCGCCGGCTCGGCCCAGGGCACGGGCCTCAACGCCGAGTCCAAACTCCTGCTCTTCGGCCACGCCTTCGAGGGGTGGGGGGTGTCCCGCGTCGACCTGAAGACGGACGCCCGCAACACCCGCTCCCGCACCGCGATCGAACGCACCGGCGCCCGCTTCGAGGGCGTCCTGCGCAACTGGTCCCGCTCCTGGGCCCCGGGCGAGGAGGGCCGCCTGCGCGACTCGGCGATCTACTCGATCACGACGCAGGACTGGCCGGAGGTCCGCCACGGACTGGAACAGAGGGTTTCGGAACACGCCGGGGAGCGGAGCGCCCTTTAGGGGCGCGGGGAACTGCGCGGAAAGGGGCGCGGGGAACTGCGCGGAAAGGGGCGCGGGGAACTGCGCGGAAAGGGGCGTGGGGAACTGCGCGGAAAGGGGCGCGGGGAACTGCGCGAACAACCCCCACGCACCCGCACCCGCCCCACAAGGCTCCCGCCCCGAGTTCTCGCCCCCCGCAGGGGGTCGGTCATGCCGAGTGGGACCCCTCCCGCAACTCCGGCGTACTCGTACCGACATACACCACCGCCACCACACACAACACCCCGCCCACCACCAGCGCCGCCGTCCCGGACGTCGCCCCGGCCACCAACCCCGCCCGCATATTGCCGAGGTGCGGGCCCGCCTGCCCGACGATCTGCTCCGCGGCCGTGACCCGCCCCAGCAGCGCGTCAGGCGTACGGGTCTGCACGATCGTGGTACGGGAGAGCACCGACAGCGCGTCGGCCCCACCGGCCACGACCAGCAGCCCCAGGCCGACCCAGGGGCTGCTCATGACCCCGAACGAGGCCAGCGCGGCACCCCACACACCGGCACCGCACAGCATCACGAGGCCGGGACGGCCCAGGTGGGTCACCGCCCCGGACAGCGCCGACGCCAGCACGCCGCCGATCGCGATCGCCGACAGGAACAGGCCCAGCGTGCGCGGATCGCCGCCGAACCGTTCGTCGTTGATCAGCGGGAACAGGCTGGCCGGCATCGCCAGGACGGTGGCGGCGAGGTCGGTGACGAGCGCGCCGCGCACCACCCGGTGGCCGGCCAGGAAGCGCAACCCGTCCAGCACCCCGTGCAGCCCCGCGCGGGACGGCTCGCCCTCGGGCGGCAGCGCGGGCAGACCGAACGCGCCGTAGAAGGACAGCAGGAAACTCAGCGCGTCGAGCAGATAGCAGACGCCGATGCCGAACCAGCCGAGCAACAGACCCCCGAGCGCGGGTCCGAGGAACATCATCGCCTGACCGGTGACCTGGTAGAGCGCGAGTCCGGAGGCCACCTGCTCCTTGGGCAGCAGCCGGGGCACGAACACACCGGCCGCCGGACCGCCGACCGCCGCGCAGGCGGACTGGGCGGCGACCAGGGCGAGCACACCGCCCACCGGCACGTTCCCGGTGAACCCCTGGACCGCCAGCAGCAGCGAGCAGACCGCCTGGCCGACCGTCGCGGCCAGGAAGATCCGGCGCCGGTCGCCCCGGTCGGCCCAGGCCCCGGCGAACAGCCCGAAGCAGACCAGTGGCAGCGCCTGCGCGAGCCCCACCGCGCCGCTCCAGGCCGCGCTGTGCGTCATCTCCCAGACCTGGTACATGACGGTGACCATGGTCATGAAGCCGCCGAGGAGGGACACCGTCCGCCCGATCAGCAGGCGCCTGAAGACCGGTGAGGTACGCAGGGGACGCACGTCGATCAGCGTGCGGGACAGGCTCACGAGGGCAGGGCGACGGGGCGGGGCACGGGCTGGGGCACGGCGGGGACGTTATCCGGCCGCCGCCCGCCCCGGCCAGTGGGTTTTCCGTCCGGTCAGGCCGACTCGCTGAGCAGCCGGGCCAGGTGCTCCCGGCCGGGGGTGAGCAGGCCGGGCAGCGGGGCGGCGTCGGCGTACCAGCGCTTCTCGTACTCCCAGCAGAGCCAGCCGTCCCAGCCGTGCCGGGAGAGGATCTCCACGCAGTCGGTCAGCGGGAGGACGCCGGCGCCGAGCGGGAGCGGGGTCGTGTCGTCGGCGGAGGCGATGTCCTTGACCTGGACGTAGCCGAGGTGCGGGGAGAGGGCCGCGTAGCTCTCGGCGGGCTGTTCGCCGCCGAGCCAGGTGTGCATCACGTCCCACAGCGCGCCCACCTGACGGTGGCCGACCAGGCCGAGGACCCGCATCGCGTCGGCGCCGGTGCGGTGCGAGTCGTGGGTCTCCAGCAGGATCCGTACGCCCAGGTCGGCGGCGTACTCGGCGGCCGTGCCCAGCCGGCGGGCGGCCGTCGCGTCCGCCTCCTCGGGGCTCTGCCCGGTGCCGCCGCCGGGGAGGACGCGGACGAAGGGGGCACCGAGGTCCCGGGCGAGGTCGAGGAGGGCGCGGATCTCGGCGAGGACGGGTTCGTCCTCGCCGGGCGCGGCGACCCGGGCGTACCCGGCGAGCCCCAGGATCTCGATGCCGGCCGCCTTGAACTCGGCGGCCACGTCGGCACGTTCGGCGGGGCCGAGCCCCGGATGGACGGGTTCCTCGGGGTGGGCGCGCAGCTCCACGCCGTGATAGCCGTGCGCGGTCGCGAGGGCCAGCACGTCGGTGAGGGGCAGCCCGGGGACGCCGAGGGTGGAGAACGCCAGCTTCATGAAAACGGACCCTACCCGCGAGGGACCGGACCGACTCCTCTCCCTCGCCCTGGTGTCGGCGTCCGCGCCCGCGCGGCGGAGCCGCACATTGATGCAGCCCCGCGCCCCTGGGAGGTTTCCGGTCGGGTGCGGGCCCGGTGGGGGTTTGTCGCGCAGTTCCCCGCGCCCCTGGGGTTGCCCCTGCCGACGCCGCAGAGGCCCCGGCAAGCACCCCCCCACGGGCCCGCACTCGACAACGCACCCCTCTAGGGGCGCGGGGAACTGCGCGAAAACCCCCCACGGGCCCGCACCGGCGGTGCAGACCCCGGACCGAGGTCCGATCAACCCCGCGGCCCCGCCGTGGACCCCCGCACCATCAACTCCCCCCGCACCGCCGCGATCCCCCCGTGCGGCGCCTCCTCCCGTCCCATGGCGATCCGCCCCGCACGGGCCCCCGCCTCCGCCAACGGCAACCGCACCGTCGTCAGCGCCGGCACCGCGTCGATGCTGAACGGCAGGTCGTCGAACCCGGCCACCGACACATCGTCCGGAATCCGCAGCCCCGAGTCCCGCAGCGCCGCGCACGCCCCCAGCGCGACGGAGTCGTTCGCCGCGACCACGGCCGTCAACGACGGATCACGCCGCAGGAGTTCGAGCGTCGCCTCGTACCCCGACCGCCGGTCGTACCGGCCGTGCACGGTCCACCGGGGATCCTCCTCGATGCCGTGCGCGGCCAGCGCGTCCCGGTGGCCCTCGAGCCGGTGCCGTGTCGTGGTCCGCTCCAGGGGCCCCGCGATGTACCCCAGCCGCCGGTGTCCCAGCCCGATCAGGTGTTCGGTGAGTTCCCGCCCGCCGCCCCGGTTGTCGAAGGTCAGCGCGATCGCCCCGGTCTCCACCGCCGGCGGCCGGCCGCACAGCACCACCCGGGTCCCGGCGTTCGCCAGTTTCCGCAGCTTCGCGTCCATGGCCGCCTTGTGCGGCGCGTCCTCGATCGCGCCACCGGTCAGCACCACCGCCGCCGCCCGCTGCCGCTGGAGCAGGGTGAGATAGGTCAGTTCGCGTTCGGGCGAGCCGCCCGTGTTGCACACGACCGCGAGTCTCTCCCCGCCGGCGCGCCCGCCCGGCCCGCCGATCTCCGCCTGGATCGCGCTCGCCATGATCCCGAAGAACGGGTCGGCGATGTCGTTCACCAGGATGCCCACCAGGTCGGAGGTGGCGGCGGCCAGCGCGCTCGCGGGACCGTTGAGGACGTAGTCCAGCTCGTCCACGGCCTTCAGCACCCGTTCGCGGGTGGACGCGGCCACGGGGTAGTTCCCGTTGAGCACGCGCGACACCGTCGCGGGGGAGACCTGTGCCCGTGCCGCCACGTCCGCCAGGGTCACCGTCATGTCTCGTCCTCCGCCTCGCGCGTTCGCCGTACGCCGTCGTACACATCCACGCCCACACCCGTGGTTCCGAGCAGACCCTACGGCCATCCGCGCGGTTGTTCGCCCCCTCGAACAACTCGGCTCCGCCGTGGTCTTGTCCACACCGCCGTTCAGAGGCTAGCTTCTCTCTACATAGAAAGCGCTTGCTGTCACGCTCACCAGTGGGCGTACGCGGCGCGAACCGCGTACGAAGGGAATGACGTGACACGCAAGACGGTGCGTATCGCCATGAACGGTGTGACCGGGCGCATGGGCTACCGCCAGCACCTCGTCCGCTCCATCCTGGCCCTGCGCGAGCAGGGTGGCCTCGACCTCGGTGACGGCACCGTGCTGTGGCCGGAGCCGATCCTGGTCGGCCGGCGGGAGCACGCGCTGAAGGCGCTGGCCGAACGGCACGGACTCGAGCACATCTCGACGGACGTGGACGCCGTCCTCGCCGACGACAGCGTCGACATCTACTTCGACGCCCAGGTGACCTCGGCCCGCGAGGAGGCGATCAAGAAGGCGATCGCGGCCGGCAAGCACATCTACACCGAGAAGCCGACCGCCACCGGCCTCGACGGCGCCCTGGAACTCGCCCGCCTGGCGAACGCGGCCGGCATCAAGCACGGCGTCGTCCAGGACAAGCTCTTCCTCCCCGGCCTGCTCAAGCTGAAGCGCCTCATCGACGGCGGCTTCTTCGGCCGCATCCTCTCCGTGCGCGGCGAGTTCGGCTACTGGGTCTTCGAGGGCGACTGGCAGGACGCGCAGCGCCCGTCCTGGAACTACCGCAGCGAGGACGGCGGCGGCATCGTCGTCGACATGTTCCCGCACTGGGAGTACGTGCTGCACGAGCTGTTCGGCCGCGTGAAGTCCGTACAGGCCCTCACCGCCACCCACATCCCGCAGCGCTGGGACGAGAACGGCAAGCCCTACGACGCCACCGCCGACGACGCCGCCTACGGCGTCTTCGAACTGGACGGCGGCGCCATCGCCCAGATCAACTCCTCCTGGGCGGTCCGCGTCAACCGCGACGAACTGGTCGAGTTCCAGGTCGACGGCACCGAGGGCTCGGCCG
The DNA here is from genome assembly GCF_044453165.1 of Streptomyces sp. NPDC051740. Lineage (NCBI taxonomy): Bacteria > Bacillati > Actinomycetota > Actinomycetes > Kitasatosporales > Streptomycetaceae > Streptomyces > Streptomyces sp. NPDC051740. The sequence goes on from NZ_JBITCL010000002.1 coordinate 115,981, forward strand.
TCGCCGGCCTGCGCAACTGCCGCGTCCAGCACCGCTCCGCCACCCCCAAGCCGGTCTGGAACCCGGACATCCCCGCCACCGAGGTCTTCCGCGACCAGTGGCAGGAGGTCCCGGACAACGGCGAGTTCGACAACGGCTTCAAGGCCCAGTGGGAGCTGTTCCTGCGCCACGTCTACGCCGACGCCCCCTACCACTGGGACCTGCTGGCCGGCGCCCGCGGCGTCCAGCTCGCCGAGCTGGGCCTGAAGTCCTCGGCCGAGGGCCGCCGCCTCGACGTGCCGGAGGTCACGCTGTGACCCTCCACCTGCCCGACGCGAACGGCACCCTGCGCGCCTACGAGCCCCGCACCGAGCCCCTCGCCGTCACTCCGGGAAGCGCTTTCACCTCCCGTACGGTCTTCTCGGCGGCGCACGTCGTCGCCGACCCGTACGCGGACGTGTCACCCGACTCACCGGCCGCCGTCGACTGGGACGCCACCCTCGCCTTCCGCCGCCACCTGTGGTCGCACGGTCTGGGCGTCGCCGAGGCCATGGACACCGCGCAGCGCGGCATGGGCCTGGACTGGGCGGGCGCGGCCGAGCTGATCCGCCGCTCCGCCGCCGAGGCGAAGGCCGTCGGCGGCCGCATCGCCTGCGGCGTGGGCACCGACCAGCTCACCGGCGGCACCCTCGCCGAGGTCCGCGCGGCCTACGAGGAACAGCTCGCGGTCGTCGAGGAGTCCGGCGCGCAGGCCATCCTGATGGCGTCCCGCGCGCTGGCCGCGACGGCGAAGAGCCCGGACGACTACCTGGAGGTCTACGGCCACCTGCTCCGCCAGGCCGCCGAGCCCGTGGTCCTGCACTGGCTGGGCCCGATGTTCGACCCGGCCCTCGACGGCTACTGGGGCTCGTCCGACCTCGACGCGGCCACCGACACCTTCCTGGAGGTGATCGCCGCCCACCCCGACAAGGTCGACGGCATCAAGGTCTCCCTCCTCGACGCCCAGCGCGAGGTCGACCTGCGCCGCCGCCTCCCGCAGGGCGTGCGCTGCTACACCGGCGACGACTTCAACTACCCCGAGCTGATCGCCGGCGACGAGCAGGGCTTCAGCCACGCCCTGCTCGGCATCTTCGACCCGCTCGGCCCGCTGGCGGCGGAGGCGGTCCGCGTCCTCGACACCGGGAACACGGAGGGCTTCCGCGCCCTCCTCGACCCCACCGTCGAACTCTCCCGCCACCTCTTCCAGGCCCCCACCCGCTTCTACAAGACGGGCGTGGTCTTCCTGGCCTGGCTGGCCGGTCACCAGTCCCACTTCACGATGGTCGGCGGCCTGCAGTCGGCGCGTTCCCTGCCGCACTTCGCCCGCGCCTACGAACTCGCCGACGGCCTCGGCCTGTTCCCCGACCCCAAGCTCGCCGAGGAACGCATGAGGACCCTGCTGCACCTGTACGGAGTGACCCCATGAGCGCCGACCTCGCGCGTTTCAGCATCAACCAGATGACGGTCAGGCAGCTGTCGCTGCCGGAACTCGTCGACGCCTGCCGGGACCTGGGCGTACCGGGCGTGGGCCTGTGGCGCGAGCCCGTCCAGGCGTACGGCGTCGAGGCGGCCGCGAAACTGGTCCGTGACGCGGGCCTGGCGGTGACGACACTGTGCCGGGGCGGCTTCCTCACCGCGATCGACCCCGGCGAGCGGGCCGCCGCCCTGGCGGACAACCGCCGCGCCGTCGACGAGGCGGCCACGCTCGGCACCGACACCCTGGTCCTGGTCTCGGGCGGCCTCCCGGCCGGCTCCAAGGACCTGCGCGGCGCCCGTGAGCGCATCGCCGACGCGCTGGCCGAACTCGGCCCCTACGCCGAGGAACACGGGGTGAGACTGGCCATCGAGCCGCTGCACCCCATGTTCGCCTCCGACCGGTGCGTGGTCTCGACGCTCACCCAGGCCCTGGACATCGCGGAACGCTTCCCCGCCCACCAGGTCGGCGTCACGGTCGACACGTACCACATCTGGTGGGACGACCAGGCGCCCGCCCAGATCGCCCGCGCGGGCGCCCAGGGCCGCGTCCACACCTTCCAGCTCGCCGACTGGACCACCCCGCTGCCCGAGGGCGTCCTCAACGGCCGCGGCCAGATCGGCGACGGCGCGGTCGACATGCGGGAGTGGAAGGGCTACGTGGAGGCGGCCGGCTACACCGGCCCCATCGAGGTCGAACTCTTCAACGACGTGCTCTGGGCCCGCGACGGCCGCGAGGTCCTGGCGGAGACGGCGGCACGGTTCGTGGAGCACGCGGGCTAGGAGCCGCACGCGGCGATCCGGGTCCTGTGCGGGGCCCGGGTCCTGTCCGCGTGGCGTCCCGGGTCCTGTGCGGGGCCCGGGTCCTGTCCGCGTGGCGTCCCGGGTCCTGTGCGGGGCCCGGGTCGCCGCGCGCGGAGACGCGGGGCACGGGAGAAGCTCTGGGGAGAGGTCTTCCCGTGCCCTGTCGTCCCGCGCGGAGCGCACCGTCAGGCATCCGCCCCCGGCACACCGGCCCGCAGATGCGCCGCCAGGCGGTGCAGCTCGGCGAGGGCACCCGCGTCCGACCCGTCCCCCAGCGGGTAGTGCAGGGCCGGTTCGGACGCGGGCCCCAGGACGACGGGCCGTACCCCGACGGGCGGGCGACGGGCATGGGTGAGGCCGATGCCCCGTACGTCCCGCGCGCCCAGGGTGAAGGCGACCGGGACGGAAGGGGCCTGGAGCACGGGTCCCGTGGTGAGGTCACGGGAGGCCCGCCGCACCGAGGCCAGCATCGTCGTCAGGCCGTGCTCCGTGACGAGTATCTCGGCGAGCGGGGCGATCACCTCCAGGGGCGGTTCCTCGCCCTCCCCGTACCCGAGGACGAGCGTCACGTCCTGCTCGACCCCGGCCGTCGTCCGCGTGACCCGGATCCACGCCAGCGCGGGCCGGTCGGGGTGCCCCGTCACGATCAGATGGGTCGGCTCGGGGGCCCGGTCACGGGCCAGACCGGTCAGCCGACGCGGCGACCAGGGCAGGTTGACGGGCTCCGCGGTGCCCCAGCCGGCCGGCGCCGAGCCGGTGAGCGCGCGCCAGGCGGTCTCGAGCCCTTCGCCCAGGACGGCGTCCTCGTGTGCGGGGAGCGTCGTACGGAACGCCACGACGAGCTGTCGGTCACCCGACGGGGACGTCCGGCCGAACGCCTCGGCGACCGGGGCCGTGCCGTCCGCCCCGGGCACGGGCGCGAACGTCCCGTCCCGCCAGCGCAGCACCGCCCCGGACAGCCCGTCGTAGTAGCCCTGCTCCGGGTCCTGGACGACCCAGCGGTTGGGCACCTGGAGGAGGGTGGCACGGGCCGGGGCACTGAGCCGGACGTGCGGCGGGGTGACGATCTGCAGGGCACGGCCCGACCCGGAGGTGCCGCGCAGCACCTCGGAGAGCCAGGTGGTCAGGGCCAGGACCGGCCGGTCGGCCAGGACGACGGACGTGCTGTCGGTGAGGACGTCCACGACCGGCTGTCCGTCGTCCGGCGCGACGGCCGCGCGCACGTCCACGACCTCGGTGCTCGACGCCGGCCCGGGCCAGGTGCTGCCGCCCAGCAGCAGGGAGAGCCGCCCGCACACGGATCCCGCCAACCGCTCGGCCTCGGGCACGGCGCCGGAGGCCCGGACCTCGGTCCACCAGAACGGCACGGGCACGTCCCGTCCGAGCAACCGTTCGGCCTCCCCGGGGACCTGGACCAGCAGCGGGGCCTCCACGGACACGAGGGGCCTGCCGTCCGGGGCGCACAGCCGCAGCACGGCGCCTCCGGAGCCGGCGGTCACGCCCACCTCGGGGCCGCCCGCGTACAGGCCGGCCAACAGGGCCCAGGTGTCCGGCATCCTCGGGGTGAGGGCGATGACGTCCTTGGTCACGACCGCTCCTCTCCGGCTCCGGCCAGCGCGGTCTGGACGAGTCGGTGGTTCCGGCCGCGACGGACCAGGGTGCCGCGGCCGGGTGGCTGCCGGGAGGCGTACAGGCCGGGGAAGAGCTGCCCCTCGGTGCGGTCGCCGGTCATCACCAGGGCGGTGGCGCCCGTCTCGCGCAGTGTGGTCAGGAGCGGCTCGTACAGTGCGCGGGAGGCTCCCGCGGTGCGGCGCGCCAGCACGAAGTGCAGGCCGATGTCCTGCGCGGAGGACACGTACGGCAGGAAGGGCGCGAGGGGCTGTTGCCCGGCGGTGGTGAGGATGTCGTAGTCGTCGACGAGGATGACGATCCGCGGGCCCCGGAAGGCGGGTTCGCCGGTCTCGGGTGCGTCCGGGTCGGCGGTCTCCGGCATCCGCTTCCGCAGTTCGGCGGCGATGCCCGTGGAGAGGGCGGAGGCGAGCGTGGCGTTGTGGGCGTAGCCGCCCCGGTACGGTTCCGGGACGACGCCGCGCAGGCCGCGACGGGGGTCGAAGACACCGAAGACCAGCTCGTCGTCGGAGTACCGTTCGACGAGCCCGGCGACGATCAGCTTCAGCAGGTTCGTCTTGCCGCACTCGTTGTCGCCGAGGACCAGCAGGTGCTGGTCGTCGCCGAAGAGGTCGAGCAGCACGGGGGCGAGGGCGTCCTGGTCGAGGCCGACCGGTATCCGCCGCGGTTCGGCGGCCGGCGAGGGCAGCCGGGTCACCGGCAGCCGGGCCGGCAGCACCCGCACCGGGGCGGCGGGCTCGCCGTGCCAGGTGGCGCGGACCGTCCGGGCCGCCTCGTCCAGGGCCGGGCCCAGGTCACCGGTCGTGGGCGAGCCGTCGATACGGGGCAGGGCGGCCTGCGCGAACAGTTTGCCGTCGGTCAGCACCCGGCCGGGCACGTCCGGCGAGAGGGTCTCGGAGAGCTTGCGGTCGACGGAGGAGTCGGCGGGGTCGTTCAGGCGCAGCTCGACGCGGGTGCCGAAGAGCGACTGGGTGGCGATGCGGACGTCGTTCCAGCGCAGCATGCCCGCCACCACGTGGATGCCGTAGCCGCCGCCCCGCTTCAGCAGGTCGGCGACCGGCTCGTCGAGGTCGGCGAAGTCGTCGCGCAGCGCGCCGAAACCGTCGACCACGAGGACGACGTCGGTGGAGCCGAGCTGCGGCAGCCGACCCCGGGCGCGGAGCCGGCGGAGCTGGTCGACGGAGTCGATGCCGTGCTCGCGGAAGACCGTCTCGCGCTCGGTGAGCATGGCGCGCACCTCGGCGACCGTACGGGCCGCGCGTTCCCGGTCGGCCCGTCCGGCGATTCCGCCGACGTGCGGCAGGGCGGCCAGCGCCGACAGGCCGCCGCCGACCAGGTCCAGGCCGTACACGGCGACGTCGCGGGGCGTGTGGGTGACCGCCAGGGACAGCACGAGGGTCCGCAACAGCGTGGTCTTGCCGGACTGGGGGCCGCCGATCACGGCCACGTGACCGCCGGCCGTGGTCAGGTCCAGCACCCACTGGCCCTGCCACTGCCGGGCCGGGTCGTCGAGCACGCCGAGCGGCACCCGCATACCGTCCGTGGCACGCGCCAGGCGCAGCCCGTGCTCGGATACCCGGGCCGGTCCGGCGACCGCGTCCAGGGTGACGGCGTCCGGCAGCGGGGGCAGCCAGATACGGCGCACGGCGGGCGCGGCGCCGGCGAGCCGGCCGACCATCAGGGACAGGACGGCCGGGCCGGTCTCCCGACGGGGGGCGGCGGGTTCCTCCTCCGGCTCCTCGGTCCGTTCCGCGGTGTTGTACGCCGGGTAGGGCAGGGCGAGCGGTTCCTCGTCCCGCTGCTCGAGCACCGCGGGGCCGCGGTGGACGCCGGAGACGTACCCGGCCTTGAACCGTTCGTAGGTGGAGGTGTCGACCTTCAGATAGCCGAATCCGGGCAGGGGCGGCAGATGGAAGGCGTCGGTGGTGTCGAGGACCGTGCGGGACTCGTCGGCGGAGAAGGTGCGCAGGCCCAGCCGGTACGACAGGTAGGTGTCCAGGCCCTTGAGCCTGCCGCCCTCGATGCGCTGGCTGGACAGCAGCAGATGGACGCCGATGGAGCGGCCGATGCGTCCGATGGACAGGAACAGGTCGATGAAGTCCGGCTTGGCGGTGAGGAGTTCGCCGAACTCGTCGATGACGACGAACAGGTGCGGGAGCGGTTCGAGCTCCGGCCTCTCCGTCGCGCGCAGTGCGGCGTAGTGACCGATGTCGGCGACGTTCCCGGCGTCCTTCAGGACCTGTTGGCGGCGTTTGACCTCGCCGGCGAGGCTGGTGTGGACGCGTTCGACGAGCCCGGCCCGGTTCTCCAGATTGGTGATCATTCCGGCGGTGTGCGGGAGTTCGGCGAAGGGGGCGAACGTGGCGCCGCCCTTGTAGTCGATCAGGACGAGCGCCAGGTCCTCGGGGGAGTGGGTGGCGGCCAGGGCGAGGACGAGGGTGCGCAGGAGCTCGCTCTTGCCGGAACCGGTCGCGCCCACGCACAGCCCGTGCGGACCCATGCCGAGCTGGGACGACTCCTTCAGATCCAGCAGAACCGGCTCGTGCCGGTCCGTCAGTCCGATGGGCACGCGGAGGAAGTCCCGTTCGCTGCGGGGCTTCCACAGGGCGGGCAGATCGAGGTCGGCGGGGTCGGCGATGCCGAGGAGCGCGGGGAAGTCGACCGGCCCGGTGACGGGGCTTCCCTCGGCGACGGACTCCGGGGACAGCCGCAGCGGGGCCAGCAGCCGGGCGACACCCTCCGCCCCGGCCGCGGTGACCGGGTCGACGGTGCCCTCGGCGGCGGAACCGCGCAGGTCCTCGACGACCACCCGCTCGCCGTGGACGGTGATGCGCACGCTCACCTCGTCCGGCTCGTGGACCCGCTCCTGGAGGAGGTGCACCACGGTGACCCCCATGTCCGGCAGCCCGACCGCCGAGTCCGGGCGGGGGAGTTCGGCGGCCGGCTCGCCGTGGGCGTCGACGACCACCAGCAGCCGGTCCGCCAGCCGCAACGCGTTCCGGTCGGCCAGGCCACGCCGTACCTCCGCCGCGTACGCGGACCGCCGGCCCAGCTCGTGCCGCAGCCGTTCGGCCAGCTGCCGCAGCTCGGGCGCGATACGGCGGGCGGCCACCGGACCGTCGTGCGCCTGCGGATCCAGCACGTGGGGCAGCCACTTCGCCCATTCCCACTCGGTCAGCCGTTCGCCGGGCACGGCCAGGGCGAGCGCGACGTCGTCCGGAGCGTGCGTCACCGCGGTCTGCACCAGCAGCGCCCGGGCGACCCGCAGGACGTCCTCCCGGTCGCCGACGACGCTGACGTTCCCGGCGCGGTCCAGCGGCACCGTCAAGGGCACGTCGGCGGCCGTCGCGAACCGGCGTTGCAGGGCGCGCGCCTCGTTGAGCATGAACGGGTCCGGCGGCGTCAGCACCCCGCCGGCGCCGCTCCGCTGGATCGCCGGCTCCTGGACGGGTACGTCACCGAGACCGATTCGCACCCGCAGGAAGTCGGCGTCCCGGCGGCGCCGTTCCCACAACCGGGCGGGGTCCCGCACCAGGTCGTACAGCGCGTCCGGCGGCGGGTTCAGCTCCCGCTCCGCGTCCCGCAGCCGGCGTTCCGCGGCGCCGAGCTCCTCCCGCAGTTCCTCCAGGTACTCCAGGTAGCGCTCACGCTGCGTGCGCCGGGTGCGCTGCGCCTTGCCCCGCTGCGACAGGAACAGCGCCACCGCACCCAGCAGCGCGAAGACCAGCACGACCGCGCCCACCACCGCGAACCGGCTGTTGCGGACCACGGTCATCATGATCACGGAGCCCATGACGCCGGCCATCGGCAGCAGCGCGGTGGCCGCGTTGCCGATCTTCCCCTCGGGAAGGTTGGGCGGCGCCTCGACCGTACGGGGCCGGGCGGGTTCCGGGGGGCGGGTGCTGCGGGCTGGCCGGTGGACGATCTGCAGGGTCACGGGCGGACTTCTCCGGAGCGGGTCGTGACGGGAAAGGGGCGGAGCGGGTCGTGGCGGAGGAGGGGCGGGGCGGGCACGGGCCGGGGAGCACCGGCCGGATACTCAGCGCACCCTCACCGCGCGCTCCATCACCTCGGCGGCCAGCCGCAGGGCGGCCTGCCGCGTGGTGTGCGCCAGGAGGTCGGTGCGGATGGGGCCGCCACCGGCCAGATGACGGTCGTACGGCACGGTGACGACGGTGACACCGGCCTCCTTGAGGTGCCCGGCGGCCGTCTTGTCGTCGAGGAGCGTGTCGGGGGTGTTCGACACCAGCGCCACGACCGTCGTGGCCAGGGCGGAGTGCGGCAACCGGGCCAGCCAGTCCAGTACCTGGCGGGTGGCGCCGACGCCCTCCGCGGTGGCCGGCGCGACCACCACCCGGGCGTGCGCCGTGTCCATGGCCGTACGGGCCACCTCGCCGGGGAGCGTCTCGCAGTCGACCACGCTCACGGCGAAGTAGCGGCGCAGCGCCAGCGTCACCTTGCGGTACGACACCATGTCGAGCGGCGGACCGACCCGGCCCCGGCTCGCGGGCAGCAGCCAGCCGCCGTCCGACACCGGCACCAGGTAGCCGGTCACGTCCGTCAGTCGCATGGACGGGTGGAGGATCGGCGCGAGATCGGCGAGCGTCCAGCGCACCGCCTCCGCACCCATGCGCACCGGCAGGGTGCCCAGCGCGGCGTCCGCCTCCAGTGTGAGCACCGGGTCGTGCCGGTAGTGGTTGAGGGTGCGTCCGAGCAACGCGGAGACGGTGGACTTGCCGACGCCGCCACGGATGGAGGTGACGGCCACCACCCGGCCCGTGGTGACGGGCTGCTGCAACTCGCGGGCGATCCTGGTCTGTTCGGCGACGTCCCGGGTCACGGAGGAGGTGAGTTTGCGCAGGGCGCGCCCCGTGCGCCGGGTCACGGGGTCGCCGTGCGGGGGGCGTTTCAGGGCGAGGAGGAGACGGGGGTCGAGGGTGGGGGAGGACTCGGGGGCGGGGGCCGCGGGGAGGCGAGGGTCGCGGGCGGGGGCAGGGGCGGTGTGCGTCGCGGGCCGCTCCGGGGCCGGCTCGTCGGCGGCCCCCGCGCCGGACCTGAGGGCCGGGGACTCGGGGCCGCCCGGAGCGTCGGTCGGGCCGGACGCGTCACCGCCTGTGTCCGCCCCCGCTTCCGGCGCCGTGGCCGCGGGCTGCGGGGGTGCGGGGTGCACGAGCCGCAGCGCGGGCTCGCCGGGCCGGACGTCCGTACCCGGGTGGCCGCTCCCGGAGCCGCCGCCCAGCTCCCGCAGCACGTCCCGCTGCCAGTCGCCGCCACCGCCGTGTGCCGACGGCCGCTCCCGCCACTGGTCCCCCTGCTCCTGTGCCATGCCGCCGCGCCTCCTAGGCGAAGGTGTCGAGCAGTCGCCCGTACACACCGAACACGCCGACGAGCAGCGGGAGCAGCGCGATGACCCCCACCGATTCGAGCAGGTCACCGGCCCGCCGCAGCCGGACCCGCACATGCTCGGCCGGCTGCACGGCGAGCACGAGGAGCGGCAGGACCGCCAGCACGACGAGGACGGCCGACGGTGCCGCGGCCGAGGACCGCTCCGCCCACACCGTCAGCAACCGCACGACGACGCCCGCCGCGGCGGCCAGCAGCACGACCACCTCGGCGACCAGCGGAAACGCCCGGGCCCGCAGAGCCAGCACCACCGCTACGACCGCGGCCAGCGGCACCGTCCACACGGAGGGATCCCGCAGCGCCAGTACGGCGGCCACGGCGGCCGATCCGGCCACGGTGACCGTGGCGAGAACCAACCCGCGGTGGGCGGCGGCCAGGGCGGCGGACACCTGGTGGCGGCTGACGGAGATCCCCCCGGCCCGGCGGTCGTCGAGCCCCGAGAGCCCGGACGCCGTCAGCGCGAGCCGCGGCAGCATCCCGAGCACCACCACGCAGACGACGCCGAGCACGGCCCCGACACGGGCCTGCTGCTCCGCCGTCCCGGCGCCGGACTGCACGGCCACGACGGCCTCCCAGCCGACGGCGGTCACGGCCACGGCACCGGCGCCCACGACCCCGCCCCGCCCCAGCGGCGTGAACAGCCCGAGCAGGGCGAGGACCAGCACACCCACGGCGGCCACCCCGGCGAGCCGCAGGGCGCCCGCAGAGGAACCGCCGACGACGTCGACCAGGCTCCACACACCCGGCACACCGAGCGCGCCCGCGCCGCACAGCAGGGTCGCGGCCGGCCCGTGCCGGCGCAGCCGTCCCAGGACCGCGCCCGTGACCGCGGCCAGGCCGGCCGCGGCGAGCAGGGCACCGGCGACGGCCGTCCGGTCGTACTGCGCACGCGCGAACAGGGCGGCGACGACCATCCAGCCCACGCTCGCGGCACCCGCCGTGACCCGGCGCGCGGCCGGCCCCCACACCCATGCCCGATGACCGAGGTCCTCCGCCACCTCGTCGGTGACGTCGTGCACGACGGGGGCGGGCGGGGCGTCCTCCGCGCGGACGAGACGCAGCACGGCGCCGTCGCGGATGCCCGCCGTCTCCAGTGTGCTGTCGTGATCGAGCGCGGAGCCGTCCACCGTGACGAGGTGACGCGATGCGGGCCGCCCCGCCACACGGTCGTCCAGCAACCGCATGATCTCGGGCAGCAGCAGCCCGACCGGCTCCCGCGCCGGAAGCACCAGGTCGACGCGGCGCCGCTCACCGACGAGCGTGACCCGGCTCAACACCGTCGGCCCACCGGCCGTTTCCCTGCTCAAGGCCCCCGTAGACATCACGATCGCGAACCTATCACCGGCTCGTAGGACTGTCGGAGGGCGTGGAAACGCCAGGGGAGTACGGGCTCTGCCCGATCAGCCGGTGGGACACGAACGACCACCCCACGCACCCCGCGCACAGCACGGCCGCGATCACCACCCCGGCGACCGCCTTCCCCGTCCGCTCCTCCACGGCCCGCCGTTGCCGCTGCGCCCCGAACACCAGGGCGTCCCGCAACCGCCGTCGCCGCACGGAGACGGACTCGAGGAGCTGGCTGTCGTAGTCCTGAGCGGTCATACCGGTCACCTACCTCACGTGGGGAACTCGCCCAGCCAGCTGCGCTTGAGCAGGTTCTCGGGCAGGTACTCCGACTCGACCTCGACGGGCAGTCCGGCGTCGTGGGCGAGGCAGGCGAGGGCGAGGACGTCGAGGGGGATGTCACCGTCACTCGTCTCCCGGCGCTCCTCGTTCGCCGTCCAGTACTCCTTGTGCAGCTCGAGCGCCTGGGCCAGAGCCTCGTTGAACTGCTCGGCGTCCCGGCCGACGAAGCGGTAGAACAGATTGATCGGCGGATACAGGACCTTGAGCATCATCTCGCGGTCCATGAACCGCAGCCGGTCCGGGTCGGTCCCGTCGAACGCGGCGACCAGCTTCTCACCGAGTCCCGGCCGTTCCAGCCAGTACGTCTGGAGGGTGTCCACCCAGTGGTAGATGTACTCCTCGAAGACGGCGCCGGAGGCCCGCAGCGTCTCGACCGGCACCTCGCACAACTGGGTCATCCGCGCCTGGTCCCGGCAGACGACGGCCAGCCAGAAGGCTTCCAGCCAGGTACCGGCGTCGACGAAATGCGTGATCCCCACAGCGGGGATCGTCCGTACCTCGTGGCCGATCATGCACTCGACGGTGGAGCCCTCGGGAGCGGTCGCCGAGGCGAACAGGGCGGACCCGACCTGCATGGCCATGACCCAGGCTTCCCACGTCTCCAGTTTGTCCGCGGTGGGGTCGAGGGAGCACTGGAGCTTGGCGGTGTGCAAGGCACTGCTGAAGGTCATGCCAAAACTCTGAGGCCACTCCTCGAGCCGCCCGATGTCCTCGAGCGTGTCCTCGTTGAGTTCTTGTCTGAGTTCGTCGGGGTTCGGATGGCCGATTCCCTGCGCAGGTCGGGAGACGCGCGTCGGCATGAACTACTTCCTCATTTCGTGAGGTCGAACTGCTTCATTTCGTAGCCAGCGTACTTAGCCCCGTCGGGCTTGGCTTTCACGAGGACATAGTCCACCTTGCCCGCACCCAGCGCGGTTTTCAGGTCACGAGCCAAGGTGCGCTCAGCTCTGGCTTGATCGAGGTGACCATCCTTGCGGAGCTTCGCGGCCCTCTTTTCCATTTCCTTGAGAATGGTCTCGAAGTATTCTTTTGTCCCCTGTGTCACCAACCGTCCACTGTGCCCCTTGCGCACCCCGAGGGAGGCTTTCGTGGACCCCTTCGCCTCGACCACCACGTACCGGCCGTCCGTCGTCCGGTACACCTGGTCGAACCGGTTGTTGCCGAACGCCCCGTCGTCCAGGCGCACCGCACCCGCGTAGTGCTCCGGTATCGCGTGGTGTTCGGCCGCGTGCTCGCCGAGCAGTTCGCTCTGCCGGCCGGCGTCGCCGTGGAGCGGCGAGTGCGTTTTGTCGGCGAGATCCCTCGCGGCGGCCAGCTCGTCCGTGGGGTTGGCGGCATAGGCCTTCTCCGCGTCCTTGAGGACGTCCTCCGCCGCCTTGTCGGCCTTGATGGCCGCGTCCCGCTTGGCGGCCTGCTTGTTCAGGTCCTCAAGGACCTTGTCGGGGAGGTCCGATGCCTTGCCCTTGATGGGATCCGGGCGCACATAGTCCTCCTTGATCGCCGGAGGCATGTCACTCGCCGCGATCCACTTGGGCGGCGCGAGCGGGTTGCGCGTGAGCTGGGGTACGGCCTGGCCGTATCCGCCCTCGGCGGACGTGGAGCGCCGGTATCCGTTCTCGCGGTAGTGCTCCTTGAACCACTGGGGGTCGTTGTTGGCCCGCTCGACCTGCCGGCGCATGACCTCGCGTTCGGCATCCAGCGGATCGCGGCTGCCGGACGGCGATCCGCCGGAGCCGTCTCCGCCACCACCACCGCGACCGCCACCGGTCCCGCCGTGCTGGGCGGGAACCGAGCCGCTGTCGGCCCCGCCGCCCGCGTGCCCGTCACCACCCGCCGCATGCCCCCCGGTGTCGCGTGCGGGCACCGTGTCCGTGCCACGCGCCCCGGCGTGCTCGCCGGCGTGAGCGGTCGGTGCCGTGTTCCCGCCGGCCCGGCCCGTCGCGTCACCGCCGACGTGGGCCGCCGTCTCCCCGGCCGCGTGCACGCCTGCCCGCTCGCCCGCCCCGACGAGCACACCCTCCTCGTGCGGCAGGCTCCGCTCCAGCAGCTCCCGGTCCGCCGCCGACAGTTCCACCTTTGCCGGCGCCGCCGTGCCGTCCGCGCGGACGACCGAGCCGTCGTCCAGGTTCAGCCGGGTTCCGTCCGGCCACTCCACGACGTTGTCGCGGATGACCGGCGTGTCGTCGGCGACCCGGACCACGCTGCCGTCGGGCTGGACCCGTCCCGTTCCGGAGAGGACGTCGGCGTACGCGCCCGCGTGCACGCCCCGCAGACCGGCGAACAGGTCGGTGACCTTGACCGTGCCGAACGTGGCGGCCTTGCCGAGGTACGTCATCGGGTCGACCAACCGGGCCGTCTTGCCGAGCGCGCCGACCGTACGGGCCACCGCGCCGCCCTTCGCCGCCGCTCCGGCGCCTCCGGTGAAGACCGTCGTCAGGACGTTGAAGGTGACCGCGCCGCCCGCCCGCGCGGGGTTCTCGCCCCACTGGTCCCAGGCGACCAGCGCCTTGCCCGTCTCCTTGACCGCGTTGCGGGAGTCACGCAGGTAGGAGGGCAGCTTGTCCTCGGGCATCGCCCAGTAGGCGACGCCGACGACGGGCACCGCGGTGACGAGCACGCCGGTCGCGAGCTTGCCGAGCCCCTTCCATGCCTCGCCCGCGGCGTCCAGGCCGTCGAAGCCGACGAGGGTGCCGAGGCCCTGGATCGTGCCCCACACGCCGTCGACGACGAAGCCCTTGCCGAACTCCGTCAGCTGATGGCCCAGCCAGTCGAGCCCGTGCCGCTCCTTCTCCACGGTCCTGCCCCAGGGCAGTTCCTCGGACTGGTCCAGGAGGTCGGCGGTGAAGCCGTAGGTGCTGGTGCCGCGCTTCACCAGCCGTTGCCGGGCGCCGTCCTCGATGATCAGCGTCGAGCCGCCCACCAGCGCGGTGATCTTGTTGTGGCAGGAGATCTCCGCCAGCCAGAAGGCCTCCGCGGTGGCGTTGACGTCGTACACCAGGTCGTTGTTGAGCTGGACGTTGTCGTCGTCCTCACGCCAGTCGTCGTCCCCCGCGATCTGCTGACGGAAGGTTTCCGCACGCTGCTTGAGGCTCTTCAGTCTGGCCACGAGCGGCTGGATCTCCGTCTCGTACGAGCTGAGGGCCGCCGCCACCTTCTCCAGGTCGTCGGCGAACTCGTCGGCCCTGGCCGCCACCGGCGCCGTCGTGGCGAACAACTGCTCCGCCTCCGGCGCCGTGTAGCACGCCGACAACCCCTGGAAGCGGGTGTGCACGTCCGACCCCGACTGGCGGAAGACGAGGGCCTCCGCCGTCAGCAGCATGTGGTCCGTGCCCAGTTGCTCCAGGTCGCCGGTGAACTGCGGGATCTTCTGCGGTTCGATGAGGTCCGCGCTCACCGGCCCCCCTGCTGCCCACCCGCGCCCGGCAGGTCGATCTTCGGTTCCTTCAGCGCGTTCGCCTGGGCCTGCGCGGCCATCTCCAGGTCACCTTTGACGTAAGCGTTGGTCGCGCCGGCCGCCCCGTTGAGGGAGTTCGACGTGCGCACCGCGACGTACATCAGCTTCTCCTGGTAGGCGGTGAAGAACTCGCCCAGCGCCGCCGCGACCGGGCCCTGGACCCCGCTCCTCTCCACGCCACCCTGCTGGATCGTGCCGGCGGACTTCGCCGCGCTCGGCATGGTCTCCTGCAGGGCCTTCCCGGTGTCCGAGAGGCCCTCGGCCGCCTTGGCCGTCTCCGTGAGGACGTGCTGCACGCCCGACGGCGATATGTCCCACCCCGTCATGTGGATTCCCCGTACTCCCGTGTGCCGTCGTCCGCCGACGCGCCCGCGTCAGCCGATGTTGTCGACCGCCGCCCGCGCCCTCGCCATCGTCGACTGGGCCGTTCCGTCGTTCTCCTCGAGAGTCGTGCGCACCAGTTGGATGATGCTGCGCACCTCGTCGGCCGCGCGGTTCCAGCGCAGTTCCTTGCCGTGGTACTCCTCGGAGACCCCGTCGGCCTGGAAGTCGGCCATGGCGGCCTTCACGGCCCTGTCGCGGTCGGCCAGCACGCGCTCCAACTGCCCGACGATCCCCTGCAAGCCACCCTGCACCTCGCTCGACGCGCCGGTGTCGTAGGAGCGGCGGTCCAGATTCTGGCCCATCGTCAAAACCCCCTGTGGTTGTCGGCCTCGGCCCCGGCCGGCGGTCTAGCGCGCGCCGAAGCGGGCCGCGTCGAAGTTGGCCGCGCCCATGTTCTTCTGGGCGTTGTCCTGCTGTTCGGTCTCACCGGTGGTGAACGCGGTGTCCATACCGCCCTGGCCTTCGAGGATCGCGCCGAGTGACTCGTTCAGCGCGGCGGTGATCTCGTCCGCGCGCGTCTTGAACGAGTCGAAGGCGACCTTTCCGGAACCGTTGAACTTGCCCTCCAGCGGCTCGGCCGCCTGGATGAGCATGCGGATCAGCGTGCCCAGGTCGGTGCTCGAACCGAACGTGTTCCTGCCCAGCTCCGACAGGGTCGTGGACCCCATGTCGAACTTCACGTGTGTCACCCCCGTGCGTCACGTACGCATCACAAAGCTGTTCGAACATGTTGTCGCACAACCCGTTGCGGACGCAACGCCGTTGATCACGGTGTGACGCGATCCGGACATGGTGGGGACAAGGCCGATGCCTGCGCACGTCGGCGCGAGGTACTCACCGGGACGGCGGCACGGTTCGTGGGGCACGGGGGCCGGAGCCGGGACGGGGTTCGTGCGAGTGCGAGTGCGAGGGAACGGTTCCTTCCGGGCTCGCGCGGAGCGCAAGCCGTGCGGTGCCGGATCGGACGCCGACGTCCGCCGGCACCGCACGCTGCTTCCCCCCGTTCCCCCGTGCGTGCACAGCCCCCACTGCGCACGGGCACCAGCATGCGCCCACCGGACGGTTGCATCCTTGACCGTCCGTGCAGGGATCTTGTCGATTCCGGCAGGACGCGCCGGGCCCTACCGGTCGCGGCCCGCGTGGTGACGGCGGTGGTCCGTCGGCGTCATGCCGTACGCGCGGCGGAAGACACGGCTGAAGGTGGCCGCGTCGGCGAAGCCCCACCGCGCGGCGATCGCGTGGACGGAGCGGCCCCGCAGCCGGGGGTCGGCCAGGTCGCGGCGGCAACGCTCCAGCCGGCGGTGGCGGATCCAGGCCGCCGGGGCCTCGCCCTCCGCCGCGAACAACTGGTGCAGATGCCGTACCGAGATGCCGTGGGCCGCCGCGACGGTCGCCGGGGACAGCGACGGATCGCCCAGGTGCTGGTCGATGAAGTCCCGGATCCGGGTGCGCAGGGCGCGCCGGCGGGACTCCGGCGGCAGCGCGTCCTCGGAGTCCGCGCAGCGGCCGAGCACGGAGGCGAGCAGATCCGTGGTCACCGAGGCCAGGGCCGGCACGTCGGCCTCGGTGAACTCGTCGGCCCGCCGGGCGACGTCGGCCAGCCAGCGGTGCAGCGCGCCGCCCGTGCCCCGGTCCACCGGGACCGGCACCGCCAGCAGGCGGCGCACCGCGCGCGGCGGCAGCGGGAGCCGGGCCCGGGGCAGGCTGACGACCACCGTCGTGGACCGCTGCGACGTCCTGTTGATGCGGACGTCGTACGGCAGGCTGGTGTCGGCCATGATGAGCTGCCCCGCCCCGAACACCCCCTCGGTGCCGTCCTGCGCCAGCATGCCGTCACCGGAGAGATGGCAGTTGATCTGGAGGACCTCGGGGTCGAAACGCCGGATGGTGCGCGGTGTGCGCGTGGTGTCCAGGTGCGGCAGGTCCAGCTCGGCGATCTGCAGGTCCCCCAGCGGCAGGACCCGCATCGTGGCCTCGAAGTCGTCGCTGCGCTCGCTGCGCAGCAGGTTGGGCACGTGCGTCCGCGTGGCGACGTCCTGCCACAGATCCCACCGCTCGGCGGGCGGCACCACTCCGGTCCGGAACTCCTGCACCAGCATCGTCACACGCCCCCAACGCGTACCGGACGACCGCATCCTGCCCAGGAGGACATCGTAGGGAACCGGGGCCGGAAGAATTCCGGAGAGACCGTGCAACCCTCCCCGCGCCTCGCGGGTCGTACGTGGAGTCAGGACTCCTGGGAGGGGACCCGGGGGGGGCTTGAGGGGTGCTGACGGGGGAGGGACCGAGGGGCCCGGTCGACGGACCGGGCCCCCTCGAAGTGGTGCGCGCCTCGTACCGGGCGTTGCTAGAAGAACACCCCGCAGCGCAGCAGCACGTTCGCGTACGGCCGTGCCTCGCCGGTGCGCACGACGAGCCGGGCGCCCGCGCTCAGCTCCTTGAGCCGCTCGTGCGGGACCAGGCCGAGGCCGGGGAAGCGGTCCGTCAGCAGCTCGGCCGCCGCCGGATTGGCCTCCCGCACCTCGGACGCGGCCGTGGCGCCCTCGACGACCAGCTCGTCGAGGAGCCCCTCCAGCACCTCCGCGAACGACGGCACCCCCGCGCGGAAGGCGAGGTCCACCACGCGCGGCCCGCCGGGTATCGGCATCCCGGCGTCGCACACCAGCACCCCGTCGCCGTGCCCGAGCTCGGCCAGGGCGCCGGCGAGGTGCCGGTTCAGGATCCCGCGCCTCTTCACCGGGTGCCGCCTTCCGGGGCCACGCCGGACGCGCTGTCCGGCTCCCGGGGGGCGTCCCCCGGATCGGCACGGCACAGCGCCGCGACCTCCGCCGCCGTGGGGAAGGACACCTGCGCGCCCTCCTTGGTGACCGTCGCCGCGCCCACCCGGGCCGCGTACGCCGCCGCCCCGGCGAGCGGTTCGCCCGCGCCGAGGCGCCAGGCCAGCGCGGCGGTGAACGCGTCACCCGCACCGGTGGTGTCCACGGCGCGCACCTCGACGGACGGGACGCGGGCGACACCGTCGGCGGAGGCCACCAGCGCGCCCTCGCCGCCCAGCGTCACCACCACCGACCGCGGGCCCTTCGCCAGCAGCAGCCGCGCCCAGTCCTCGGGCTGGTCGCTCACCCCGGCGGTGTCGCCGAGGATCACCTTCGCCTCGTGCTCGTTGACGATCAGCGGGTCGCAGGCCGCCAGCACCTCCGCCGGGAGCGGGCGCGGCGGGGACGGGTTCAGCACGAACCGGCTGCCCGGCACCAGGCTCCGCACCACCTCCACCACCGTCTCCAGCGGGATCTCCAGCTGCGCGGAGACCACCCGGGAGGCGTGGAACAGGCTCCCGGCCGCCCGCACGTCCGCCGGCGTCAGCCGGCCGTTGGCGCCCGGCGAGACGACGATGCTGTTGTCCCCCGACGGGTCCACCGTGATCAGCGCGACCCCGGTGGGCGCCCCGCCGACCAGCACGCCCACCGTGTCCACCCCGGCCGCCCGCTGCGAGTCCAGCAGCAGCCGCCCGTGCCCGTCGTCGCCGACCCGCGCCAGCAGGGCCGTACGGGCACCGAGCCGGGCGGCCGCGACCGCCTGGTTCGCGCCCTTGCCGCCCGGGTGGACGGCCAGGTCGGAACCGAGCACCGTCTCCCCGGCGCCGGGCCGGCGCTCGACCGCGGTCACCAGGTCGGCGTTGGCCGATCCCACGACCAGGAGGTCGTAGTCGTACATGAATCGCTCCCCGATCTCGGTGTGCGTCAGCCCTCGAAGCCGGCCACGTTCTCCCGGGTGACCACCTTCACCGGCACCTTCACCATGTTCTCCACCTTCTCGTCCTCGGCGGCCCGCAACGCGTTCCGTACCGCGATCCTGCCCAGTTCCGACGGCTGCTGCGCGACGGACGCGTACAACGTGCCGGCCTCGACCGCCTTCAGCCCGTCCGGCGTACCGTCGAAGCCGACGACCTGGACCGACTTGCCGGCCTTGGAACCGAGCGCCTTGATCGCGCCGAGCGCCATCTCGTCGTTCTCGGCGAAGACACCGTCGACGTCGGGGTGCGCCTGGAGCAGGTTCGTCATCACGTCCAGGCCCTTGGTGCGGTCGAAGTCCGCGGGCTGCTTGGCGACGACCTCGATGCCCGGGTACTCCTTCAGCCCGGCCGCGAAGCCCGCGCCGCGCTCCCGGCTGGCGGAGGTGCCGGCCTGCCCCTGGAGGATGACGATGGTGCCCTTGCCGCCGAGCTTCTCGGCGAGCGCCCTGGCGCCCAGCGCGCCGCCCTCGACGTTGTCGGAGGCGACCAGCGCGGCCGTCTCCCCCTTGTTGACCCCGCGGTCCACGGCGACGACCGGGATGCCGGCCTTGTTGGCGCCGCGCACGGCGGGACCGGCGGCGTCGGAGTCGACCGGGTTGACGACGACCGCGGAGAGCGAGCCGCTGGTGAAGTTCTGCAGCTGGTTGGCCTGCTGGGAGGCGTCGTTCTGGGCGTCCGTGACCGTCAGGTCCACGCCCAGCTTCTTCGCCTCCTCCTCGGCGCCGTTGCGGATCTGCACGAAGAACGGGTTGTTGAGCGTCGACAGCGACAGGCCGATCTTCTGCGTCTTCGCGGCCGAGGAGCCGTTGTGCAGCAGCGAGGTCGCGCCGACGACGGCCACCGCGACGACCGCGGCGATGACGTACGTCAGTGCCTGCTTGCCCCTGTTCCCGTTCCCGGACGCCCCGGCCGCCGGGGTGGTCGCGCCCGCCTTGCGGCGCAGCGTGTCGAAGAGGACGGCCAGCGCGATGACGACACCGATGACGACCTGCTGCCAGAACGCGGAGACGGACAGCAGGTTGAGCCCGTTGCGCAGCACGGCGAGGATCAGTGCGCCGATCAGCGTGCCCGACGCCTTGCCGGTGCCGCCCGCGAGGGAGGCGCCGCCGATGACGACGGCGGCGATCGCGTCCAGCTCGTAGCCCTGCGCGGCCTGCGGCTGCGCGGAGGACAGCCGGGAGGCGAGCACGATGCCCGCGGCGGCGGCGAACAGACCCGAGAACGCGTAGATGGCGAGCTTCTGCCGCTTCACCCGCAGGCCCGAAAGGCGCGCGGCCTCCTCGTTGCCGCCGATGGCGTACATGGACCGGCCGATGTACGTCCGTCCGAGCACGAAGGCGGTGAGCAGCCCCATGACGACCATCACGAGCACCGGCACGGGCAGCCAGCCGCCCAGCGTGTCACCCAGGTGGGAGACGGAGTCCGGGAAGGGGATCGGGGAGCCCTGCGAGATGACGAGCGACAGACCGCGCCCCACCGACAGCATGGCCAGCGTCGCGATGAACGGCGGCAGCTTCCCGTACGAGATGAGGAAACCGTTCACCAGACCGCAGGCGATGCCCGTCGCGACGGCCAGCAGGACGGCCAGGGCGACCGGGATCCCTGCCTCGGTCGCGCTCCACGCCAGCACGGTCGCGGACAGCGCGGCGACCGAGCCGACCGACAGGTCGATGCCCGCCGAGACGATCACGAAGGTGACGCCGAAGGCGAGGATCGCGGTCACGGCGGCCTGGACGCCGACGTTGAGGAGGTTGTCGGCGGTCAGGAAGTCCCCGGACAGCGCCGACATGGCGATGACGAGGACGATCAGCGCGGTCAGCGCGCCGTTGTCGAGGAGCAGGCGGCGCAGGCCGGCCGTGGCGCCGCCCTGCGCGCCCGGCTTGCCCTTGAGCGTGTCAGTGGCCACGGGAGGCCTCCGTTCCGTTGGTGTGAGTGCTGACGGCGAGGGCCATCACGGCGTCCTGGGTGGCCTGTTCGGCGGTGAGTTCGCCCGCGACGCGTCCCTGCGCCATGACGACGACGCGGTCGCTCATGCCGAGCACCTCCGGCAGATCGCTGGAGATCATGAGCACGGCGGCGCCGGCGGCCGTCAGTTCGTTGACGAGCTGGTAGATCTCGACCTTCGCGCCGACGTCGATGCCGCGCGTCGGCTCGTCGAGGATGAGCACCTTGGTGTCCGCCAGCAGCCACTTGCCGATGACGACCTTCTGCTGGTTGCCGCCGGAGAGCGTGCGGACGTGCTGCCCGAGCCCGGCCATCCGCACGCCGAGCTGCCCGGCGATCCGCTCGGCGGCCTCGTGCTGCCCCTTGAGGTCGACGAGCCCCGCGCGGGAGGCGGACCGGAGGGTGACCAGGCCGAGGTTCTCCTCGACGGAGGCGTCGAGGACGAGCCCCTGCCCCTTGCGGTCCTCGGGCACGAGCCCGATCCCGGCCGCCATGGCGGCGTTCACGTCGTGGCGGCGCAGCGGGGTCCCCGCGACGTGCACGGCCCCGGCGTCGTACGGATCGGCCCCGAACACCGCCCGGACCACCTCCGTCCGCCCGGCGCCCACGAGCCCCGCGATGCCGACGACCTCACCGGCCCGCACCTCGAAACCCACGTCGTGGAAGACACCGTCCCGGGTCAGTCCCTCGACCTTGAGCAGCGCGTCACCGGCCTCGGCGCGCTCGCGCGGGTACTGCTGCTCGATCGACCGCCCGACCATGAGCCGTACCAGCTCGTCCTCGGGGGTCGAGGCGGGCACCTGCCCGACGCTGCGCCCGTCCCGGATGACGGTGACCCGGTCCCCCAGGGCGGCGATCTCCTCCAGGTGATGGGTGATGAACACGATCCCGACGCCGTCCTCGCGCAGCCGCCGCACGATGGCGAACAGCTTCTCGACCTCCTCGGAGGTCAGCACGGCGGTCGGCTCGTCCATGACGAGCACGCGCGCGTCCAGACTGAGCGCCTTGGCGATCTCGACCATCTGGAGCCGCGCGATGCCGAGTTCGCGCACGCGCGCACGGGGGGAGACGTCCACCCCGACCCGCTTCAGCAGCACCTCGGCGTCCGCGTCCATCCTCTTCCGGTCGATCATCCCGAACCGGCGCGGCTGCCGCCCGAGGAAGATGTTCTCGGCGACCGTCAGATCGGGGACGAGGTTGAACTCCTGGTAGATGGTGGCGATCCCGAGCCGCTCGGAGTCCTGCGCACCGTGGATGCGCACCTCCTCGCCGCCGACCGTGATCCGGCCGGCGTCGGGCGTGTAGGCACCGGAGAGCATCTTGATCAGCGTGCTCTTGCCGGCGCCGTTCTCACCGAGGAGCACGTGCACCTCGCCCCGGCGCAGGTCGAAGTCGACGCTGTCGAGGGCGACCACGCCCGGGAAGGTCTTGCGGATGCCCTCGATGCGCAGCAACTCGTCCGGGCTGCTCACGACGTACTCCTTCGTACGGGGGACGGGGACTGTGGGGGTACCGGCTCACCGCACGAGCGGCGCACGACGAGCCGGGCGGGGAGGGTGACGGACTCGCCGGGGCCGCCCTCGATCCGGTCGACGAGCGCGCGTACGGCGGCCCGGCCCAGCGCGCCGGTCGGCTGGGCGATGGCGGTGACCGGCGGATCGGTGTGCACGAACCAGCGGATGTCGTCGAACGCGGCCAGCGCGATGTCGTCGGGCACCCGCAGCCCGCGCGCGCGTACGGCGTCCAGCGCGCCGAGCGCCATCAGGTTGTCGGCGGCGAACACGACCTCGGGCGGCTCGGCCAGGTCGAGGAAGCCCTCGGTGACCCGGCGCCCGCTGTCGGCCTGGAAGTCGCCCTGGCCGATGTAGGCGTCGGGGAGGGGGAGCCCGTACGCGCCGAGCGCCTCCCGGAAGGCGTCCACGCGCTCGCGGCCGGTGGTGGTGGCGGCCGGCCCGGCGATGATCGCGAGCCGCCGGTGCCCGAGGGCGTACAGGTGCGCGACCAGATCCCGTACGGCGCCGCGTCCGTCCGACCTGACGACGGGTACGTCCACGCCGGGGATCCACCGGTCGACGAACACCATGGGCGTGCCCGCGCGGGCGGCGTCCAGCATGCGCGGGGAGCCGCCGTCGGTGGGGGAGACGAGCAGGCCGTCGATACGCCGGTCCAGCAGGGTGGTGACGTGGTGGTCCTGGAGGTCGGGCCGCTCGTCGGCGTTGCCGATGATCACGCTGTACCCGAGCGCGCGGGCCTCCTCCTCGACGGAGCGGGCCAGCTCGGTGAAGTACGGGTTCATCACGTCGCTGATGACCAGCCCGAGGGTGCGGGTCTGGTCGGTGCGCAGGGAGCGGGCGACGGCGTTCGGGCGGTAGCCCAGCGCCTCGACGGCGGCCAGCACGCGGGTGCGGGCGTCCGCGCTGACCGACGGGTGGTCGTTCAGGACGCGCGACACCGTGGCGACGGACACCCCGGCCCGCGCGGCGACGTCCTTGATGCTCGCCATCGCCGTTCCACCTCCTCGTGGAATCGATTACACGGAGGATTGGAATCGATTACACGGGTGGCTGACAAGAGGGTGCGGGGTGGCCGAAATCGAATCGTGACCGGGGTGGGGGAGCGCGGCGGAGGACGCCTGCCGGCGAGGAGGCCCTCGGGCCGCCCAGGACCTGTCCTGGCGATCATGAGCGGAGCCAGACCGCAAGAGCCGCGGTGGTGACCGTGCCGAGGAAGATGTAGACGCGTTTGTCATACCGGGTCGCGACCGCGCGGAAGTTCTTCAGCCGGTTGATCGCTCGCTCAACGGTGTTGCGCTTCTCGTAGCGGTCCTGGTCGAAGCCGGGTGACCGTCCGCCGCGTGAGCCTTCGCGCAGGCGGGCGGCCTGGCTGTCGGTCTTCTCCGGGATCGCGTGCCGGATACCGCGACGCCGCAGGTACTCGCGGGCGGGGCCGTTGCTGTAAGCCTTGTCGGCCGCGAGACTGTTCGGCTTCTTGCGGGGCCTGCCCGCCCAGCGTCGCGGTCTCGGTGGCCGGGGCGAGCGCGGCCAGCATCGTGAGCGCCTCGATGCACGGGCTGATCAGGGAGTCGTTGACGAAGAGCGAGGAGAAGCCCGAGCGTTCGGCCTGGCGTCCGAAGGCGACCAGCTCGCGAGGGTCGTCGGACGCGCCCCACTGGGCGGTTCCGGTCGGAAGCAGTACACCGATGTCCATGCCACAGATGTTCACGACCGGTTCGGGTGGCGACAATTCCCTGCGGGGAATGGCCCGGGACCCTTCCTCGTCGGTACAACAGGCCCGTGGACTTCCCTCGTACGCTTCGCGAACGCCGTACCCGCCGTCATCTCAGCCAGCTCGACCTGGCGCTGCGGGCGGGCACCACCCAGCGGCACCTCAGCTTCATCGAATCCGGCAGGTCCGTTCCGGGCCGGAACATGGTCGTGCGCCTGGCCGAGTCGCTGGAGCTGCCGCTGCGCGAGCGTAACGAACTGCTGCTGGCCGCCGGGTACGCGCCCGCCTACCCCGAGAGCTCACTGGACGACTCGGCGCTGGCCCCCGTGCGCACAGCGATCGACCACATCCTCCGGGGGCATCTGCCGTATCCGGCGCTGGTGGTGGACCGGGGCGGTGACCTGATAGCCGCGAACACCGCATTCGACCTGATCACCGAGGGTGCGGCCGCCGAACTGGTGGGCCCGGGCAGGAACATTTACCGCCTTGCGCTGCATCCCGACGGCCTGGCTCCCCGCATCCGCAACCTCGCCGAATGGGCGCGCCACATCCTGGCCCGCCTCGGCCACCTGGAGGAGTTGCGCGCCGAGCTCACCGGGTACGTTCCCGAGCTGGAGCGGTCCGCCGGGCTGCTCGGTTTCGCAGTTCCACTCCGCCTGCGGTCCTCGTACGGCGAGCTGAGCCTGATGACGACCGTGACGACCTTCGCCACCGCCGTTGACGTGACACTTGCCGAGCTGAAGCTGGAGGCGTTCCTGCCGGCAGACCCGGCGACAGCCGAGGCTCTCACGGCCGCCGCCAGACCGATGGCCTCCGCTGCTGCGGGTCAGGCCCCCGGAAACATGTAGTCGGCCTTGATCCGGCCGTCGTCGTCGAGCACCAGAATCTCCAAGCCCCCACCCACCACGTCGCCGGTTTCGGTGGACACCGCCTCCCAGCCGAACTTGACCAGGCCGTGAAGGCGTACCGCATCGGCGCGTGCCCGGAAGGTGAATCCCCTTTTCTCGACGAACCGCTCGTAGCTTCGCGCCACTCGGGTCTCGATGGCGTCGTGCCCCTGAGCCTCCAGAGTCGTGTGGCCGAAGCCGAGTTCCGCAGCGATCTCCCGAATCTCCGCGGGCGGCTGCAGGATGTGAGTGGCGTCGTCGGACCACAGCCGCTCGATGGCCGCGCGGCGTTCGGCGGCGTCCGGCACTGTCCACTGAGCCATATAGCGGTGGGCCAGGTGCTGCGGGTCGATCTCGATCATGTACATCTCCTTGCCGGGCGGGTCGCTTCGGACCAGATCCTGCGGCGCGCGGCCGAGACCGACAATTCCCTGCAGGGAATGGGCTTTCAAGTCAGGAACGGCGGCGGTCATGCATGATCTCAGTGAAATGATCACTACATGAGCGGTGTGATTCCGGCGTCGGAGCCGTTTGGATAGCTCCCTTCACCGGGCTGAGTCCGCAGATTTCCGGCAAGCTGGTGGCCCGGCTGCGGCGTGAGGGCGCCGACGCGTCCAGCCGGGGCGGCCGTGGAAGCTGTCACTTGAGGACCGTGTGCTGCTGGTGGCAGCGTACTGGCGGACGAACCTGACGCTGCGGCAACTGGCTTTGCTCTTCGGGGTGTCGAAGTCCGCGGCCGACCGCGTCATCGACGACCTCGGCCCGAAGTTCGCGCTCCGGCCGCGCAAGCGGTTCGCGAAGGATGCGGTGCTGATCGTGGACGGCACCCTGGTCCCGACCAGGGACCACAAGGTGGCTGAGCAGTCGAAGAATTACCGCTGCTCCACCGACCATCAGGTGGTCGTCGACGCCGGCACCCGGCTGGTGGTCCTGGTCGGCTGGCCGCTGCCGGGGAACCGGAACGACTGCCGGGCCTGGGCCGAGTCCGGTGCCGCGGCCGCCGTCAGGAACACCACCACGATCGCCGACGGCGGCTGTCCGGGCACAGGCCTGGTCATTCCGCACCGCCGCCGCAGGGCGAGGAACTTCCGGTATGGAAGCAGGCCCACGACAAGAGCCACAAGCGGGTGAGAGCCCGCGTCGAGCACGCCTTCGCCCGCATGAAGACCTGGAAGATCCTTCGCGATTGCCGCCTACGCGGTGACGGCGTCCACCATGCGATGTCCGGCATTGCCCGCATGCACAACCTCATGCTCGCCGGACAGGCACCCGGTCCCCGCGACGTCAGGACGCACCCCGACCGGGAGAACGATCACTTACGGGACAGCTCTCAGTCACCTGAGAATCCGAAGATTCCCAGGTGAGTCGGCTTGTCGCCGGAGTAGAGGACGATGTAGTAACCGGTCCACCTCATCCGGCACTCGCCTAGCAGGCTTTGCTCGTACTCCTCGTGGCTCGCGGCCTCGTCGGCGGCAGCAGCGTGTTCCTCGTACTGCTCGACCGACGGGCGATCTGTGCCGAAGTGGTGCATCACGCGGGTGAGGGCAAGAGGGCGCAGGGTGCCGTAGTCGGCGATACCGGAGCGTGTCGGCGGGGCATCCGTGGCGACAACCCCGTCGATGTCGAGGATCGTATGGGTACCCTCGGTCCCCATGAACTCCTCGTCCTCGTAGAGATCCTCCAGGCTTCGGTATCGGGCATCGTCGCCGTATTCCTCCTGGAACACCCTGGCCTGCAATGCCGCCAAAGCCGCCTCGACATCACCGTCGTACCTGGTGACGTGACCCCATCCGCTGGCGCCCATCGACCCACCCCTCCCTGAAGATCGTGAACGCGCGAACGATAGCGGCGGGGACTGACAACGCAGCGGCCTGGCGGCGGGTTCTGCTCGACGTCCCGGACGGAGGTGTCCGAGCGGTCGACCGCATCACGAAGATCACCAGGACAGGTCCTGGCCTCTTCGCCGGTGCCGTGCTTCCGTGAGCCGGGCAGAGGGCGCTCCGTCACGCCCCGTGCCGCTCACGGCGACGGCACTCCGGGCCGCAGGCCGGCGGTCACGTTTCCTGCGCGTCGCCGTCGCCGTCGCCGTCGCCGTCGCCGTCGCCGTCGCCGTCGCCGTCGCCGTCGCCGTCGCCGTCGACGTCCGCGCGCGTGATCACTGGAGGGCGCCGCTGTGCCTGCCCTCGGCGAGCAGGGCCTGGACCAGGGCGGACTTCGCGCCCGGAGCCACGAGCCAGAGGGGCGCGGCGGAACGGCTCCTGAAGATCTCGATGCGGTGGCAGCCCATGACGTACCCCACTATCACCGTCTGCTGCACCCCGGTCACCTCGCTCCACGCCACGGAGTCGCGTATCCGGCCGAACCGGCCGGTGACGGCCACGCCGCCCGCGCACAGGTAACACCTGTTCACACCGAGCCGGGCGGTCAGCAGGCGCCACCCGAACTTCAGGGCGTACACCACGGCCACCACGACCGTCGCGACGGCGGCGTTGTCGTCGACCGCGTCCGGATCGACGACGGTGGCGATCAGCAGGGCGATCCAGAGGATCAGCAGGAACCCTCGCAGCACCTGGAACATGGCGCCCATCGCCGGGTTGATGACGGCGTGGTCGCCACGGATCCCACCGAGTCCCAGACCAGCCACTCTGTCGCGCATGGATCCCCCTCGGTCCAAGCCGGATCCGCGCGCACGGCATGCGCGCGGCAGGGCATGGCATACCCGCGCCGCCGGTGCCCCGAACGGGATCGCCCCGGCGGATTCCCCGTCCTTTCCGACCCTCAAGTGACTGCCGTAGGAGAACAGTTGACCTTTTCGCGCGTACGCCGTGAAGCGGGAACGGCGGTCGCCGACGCCGAGTGCGTCGTGCCCCGGTGGGGTACCACCGACGGCGCTGGTCCTCACGCGGCGGGCGGAGGTGCGACAACGGGCGGGTTGAGGCGGGCGAAGCCTTCCTGGCGCTGGTAGGGGAAGTACGGGTAGGGCGCCGTCCTGTCGCTCGCCGCGTCGAGTTTCGCCGTCTGCTCGGGCGTGAGCGTCCAGCCGACGGCGCCGAGGTTCTGGCGGAGCTGGCGCTCGTCGCGGGCGCCGATGATGACGGAGGAGACGGTCGGTCGCCGCAGCAGCCAGTTGAGGGCGATCTGCGGAACGCTCCTGCCGGTCTCCCGCGCGACCTCGTCGAGGGCGTCGACCACGCGGTAGAGGTGTTCGTCCTCGACCGGCGGGCCGTGGTCCGCGGTGCGGTGCAGTCGGCTGCCGGCCGGCAGCGGCCGGCCGCGGCGGACCTTGCCGGTGAGCCGTCCCCAGCCGAGCGGGCTCCAGACGAGGGCTCCGAGCCCCTGGTCGAGCCCGAGGGGCATCAGCTCCCACTCGTAGTCGCGGCCGATGAGCGAGTAGTAGACCTGATGCGCGACATAGCGCGGACGGCCGTGTCTCTCCGCGCTCGCGAGGGACTTCATCGCCTGCCAGCCGGAGAAGTTGGAGATGCCGAGGTAGCGGACCTTCCCCGCCCGTACGAGATCGTCGAGCGCGGACAGGACTTCCTCGACCGGTGTGCCGGCGTCGTAGGCGTGCAGCTGGAACAGGTCGATGTGGTCGGTGCCGAGCCGGCGCAGGGCGTCCTCGCACGCGGTGATCAGGCGTGCGCGGGAGGTGCCCGCGTCGCCGGGGCCGTCGCCCATCGGCAGGCCGGTCTTGGTGGACACGATCACCCGGTCCCTGCGGCCCTTGATCGCTTCGCCCAGCACCTCCTCGGAGGCCCCGCCGGAGTAGACGTCGGCGGTGTCGAACATCGTGACTCCGGCGTCGAGGCAGATGTCCACGAGACGTCGTGCTTCCCGCGCGTCCGTGGTGCCCCAGGCGCCGAACAGCGGCCCCTGGCCGCCGAAGGTGCCGGCGCCGAAGCTCAGTGCGGGGACCTTGAGGCCGGACGCGCCCAGCCGCCTGTACTCCATGGCTGTACCTCTCTCATCACACGACCTGGCTAACGGGTCTGTAGTTCCATTAATGTGGACCCCAACGTAGCAGGTGTGAGTGATTAATGGAACTGGGGTGCCGTTATGGAGTTCGAGGGTGCGGATCCGGGGACCGTTCGCCCTGGTGGGCGCACGGCGCGGGTGCGGGCGTCGGTGCTGCGGGCGGCCGGGGACGCCCTGGCGGAGCACGGCTTCGCCCACCTGGACCTCGCCGACGTCGCGCGCCGTGCCGAGGTGGGCAAGACCACCGTCTACCGGCGCTGGGGGACGGTGACCGGCCTGGTGGCCGATCTGCTGCTGGACATGGCCGAGCAGTCACTGCCGCGTACCGAGACCGGCTCGCTGCTCGGTGACCTCAAGGCCAACGCCCGGCTCGTGCAGCGCACCTTGTCCGACCCGCGGCAGGGAGCGCTGTTCAAGGCGGTGATCGCCGCCGCCACCTGCGAGGCGAGGACGGCCGAGGCCCTGCGCCGCTTCTACGACGTCCGCGTCGAGGAGTGGGCGCCCTGCGTCCAGCAGGCCGTCGACCGGGGCGAGGTCCCCGAGGGGACCGACGTCCACGAGGTGATCCGCGCCGTCTCCGCCCCCCTCTACTACCGCCTGCTGACCGGCGGCGCCCCCCTCGACGAAGCGGCCGCGGACCGGGCCGCCGAGGCCGCGGTGGCGGCAGCGCGCGCGGGAGTGTACGTACGGGGCGGCGAAGGCCGTACGTGACGGGCTTCCCGCTTCATGTCCGCTCACGGGGGTCGAGCGGGCGCGGGAAGCTCCGCGCGGACAGGCCGTGTGTCCCGGCCGCGCGTCAGGCCGCCGACAGCTCGCACCACACGTACTTGCCCCGGCTGCCCTGTCTGGCCAGTGGCTGCCACCCCACACGTCGGCGCAGGCCCGCACCAGCGCCGGCCCCCGCCCGTCCTCCGCCTCCTCCTCGAACGGCCTCGGCGGCTCCGGGGGTTGGGGGTCCGCGTCCCACACCCCGATCCGCAACGTCCCCGGCGGCGACCAGCGCACGCGCAGGCCGGCGGGGCCCTTGGTGTGCCGTACGGCGTTGGAGACCGGCTCGGTGGCGAGCGGTTCGGCGACGTCGACGAGGCGGATCAGTCCGTGCACGGTCAGGATCAGGCGGAGGGTACGGCGGCTGACGGTGACGGTGCGGAGGTCGGTTGATGGTCCTGAGGCGCGAACCAACCGCACGTCAGGTGCGCCTTGGACTTGAGCTGCGCAGGCTCCGCGAGGCGGCAGGGCTCACCACCATCGAGGCGGCAGCGCTGCTCGGGGTGAATCGGGTGCAGATCAGCCAGATCGAAACCGGGGTCACGGGTGTGAGTGAGCAGCGACTGCGCCGCCTTGCATCCCACTATGCGTGCACGGACGAGGAGTTCACCGCAGCCCTGACCACTATGGCCACTGACCGGACTCAGGGCTGGTGGGAGGAGTACCGGGGCCACCTGCCCACCTCGTTCCTGGACCTCGCCGAACTGGAACACCACGCCGTGTTCTTGCGGGAGGTGGCGCTCCTGTACGTGCCGGGCCTGCTTCAGACGGAGGATTACGCACGGGCGGTCTTTTCCTCAAGGGTTCCTGAACTGACTCGCGAAGAACTTGATCTGCGCGTAGGGCACCGCATGAGGCGCCAAAAGATCACGACTCCATACGAGTTGGTGATCCACGAGTCCGCCCTGCGTATCAGGGTCAGCGACCGTGCTGCGTCCCGGGATCAACTCGCCAAGCTCCTGGAGTTCTCCGAAGCGGACCGCATCACCGTGCGCGTCATCCCCTTCGACCTGGATGGCTTCGCCAGGGCGGGCAGCACCATGACGTATGCGGGTGGCCCCGTGCGCAGGCTGGACACTGTGGTGCGGGACGTGCCGCACGGCTCGGCGTTCATCGATTCCGAAGCGCAGCTCGCTGCTTTTCGAACGCGCTTCCGTAAGGTGGAAGCCGTCTCGCTCGGCACCGAGCGGTCGCGAGACTTCATCAACCGCCTGGCGAAAGAGCTGTGAGGCATCCATGGACAACTGGCGGAAGTCGTCCTACTCGGGTCCCGACGACGGCAACAACTGCGTCGAGATCGCGAACGTCTCCACCCGTATAGCCGTCCGCGACTCCAAGGCCCCCGCCCGGGCCACCCCGACCTTCCCGCCGGAGGCCTTCGCCCCCTTCCTCGAAGACCTCAAGTCACAGCCGCGCCGTTAACCGTCCCTGCCGTACCTGCGGAACTCCGACGTCTCCACCGTCCACGGCCCGAACGGCACCGAGTCGCCGAAGATGTACGGCTCCTTGTTGCTGTAGCGGCCCTTGCACGGCTCGGAGTGCACCTCGATCGTGCCGGTGCGCGGGTCGACGATCATGTAGTGCGGGATGCCCATGGCCGGATAGTCGGCCAATTTCTCGTCGTAGTCGTTGCTCGGGTTGGACGGCGAGACGATCTCGACAGCGGCCAGCACCTGCGTCGCGTCGACGGCCAGGCCCTCCTCGTCGAGGGTGGCCTCGGGGATCACAACGGCATCGGGTCGGCGCATGCGTCCGATGGCCGGGTGCTCGATCTCGGGTCCGTTCGCGCAGATGTGACCGGGGTGGGTGCGGGGCAGTTGCGCGTCCAACTGCTTGCAGATGCGGCGGACAGTCCCCTCGTGGCGCTTCGACGGGCACATCATCGCCAGTATCGGACCGGACGGCCCGATCTCGACACTCCACGACCCCTCGAGCTGCTCCGAGTAGGCCCCGAGCTCTGCGGCGATGGCGCGCATCTTGGCGTAGTCCATGAGCCCAGAGTACTGAGGGGGCGACTCTCCGGCCGCCCTGTCAGTCCCCAGCGGTACCGTCGGATCATGCCCAACCAGTCCGCCCAACCCTCCGCGGCCCCCGGCGAACGCCGGCTCGCCACCCTCGAAGGCGTGCTGGAGCGCATCACGTACGCCAACGAGGAGAACGGCTACACGGTCGCCCGGGTCGACACCGGCAGAGGCGCCGGTGATCTGCTCACCGTCGTCGGCGCGCTGCTCGGCGCGCAGGTCGGGGAGTCGCTGCGGATGGAGGGGCGCTGGGGGTCGCACCCGCAGTACGGGAAGCAGTTCCACGTCGAGAACTACACGACCCTCCTCCCCGCCACGGTGCAGGGCATCCGCCGTTACCTCGGCTCCGGCCTGGTCAAGGGCATCGGACCGGTCTTCGCCGACCGCATCACCCAGCACTTCGGGCTGGACACGCTCCAGATCATCGAGGAGGAGCCCAAGCGGCTCATCGAGGTCCCCGGGCTCGGCCCCAAGCGGACCAAGAAGATCGCCGACGCCTGGGAGGAGCAGAAGGCGATCAAGGAGGTCATGCTCTTCCTCCAGACCGTCGAGGTGTCCACCTCCATCGCCGTCCGCATCTACAAGAAGTACGGCGACGCCTCGATCTCCGTCGTGAAGAACCAGCCGTACCGGCTCGCCGCCGACGTCTGGGGCATCGGCTTCCTCACCGCCGACAAGATCGCCCAGTCCGTCGGCATCCCGCACGACAGCCCCGACCGGGTGAAGGCCGGCCTGCAGTACGCCCTCTCGCAGGCCACCGACCAGGGGCACTGCTACCTCCCCGAGGAGAAGCTGATCGCCGACGCGGTGAAGCTGCTCCAGGTGGACACCGGCCTCGTCATCGAGTGCCTCGCCGAACTCGCCGCCGAGCCCGAAGAGGGGGAAGACCCCGGTGTCGTACGCGAGAAGGTCCCCGATCCGCAGGGCGGCGACCCCGTCACCGCCGTCTACCTCGTCCCCTTCCACCGCGCCGAACTGGCCCTCTCCGCCCAGTTGCAGCGCCTGCTCCGTACCGACGAGGACCGGATGCCGGTCTTCCGGGACGTGGCCTGGGACAAGGCGCTCGGCTGGCTGAAGGGGCGTACCGGCACCGACCTCGCCCCCGAGCAGGAGGCCGCCGTCAAGCTGGCGCTGAGCGAGAAGGTCGCCGTACTGACCGGCGGTCCCGGCTGCGGCAAGTCCTTCACCGTCCGGTCGATCGTGGAGCTGGCCCGCGCCAAGAAGGCCAAGGTCGTCCTCGCCGCCCCGACCGGCCGCGCCGCCAAGCGCCTCGCCGAGCTGACCGGAGCCGAGGCCTCCACCGTCCACCGCCTCCTGGAGCTCAAGCCCGGCGGCGACGCCGCCTACGACCGTGACCGCCCGCTCGACGCCGACCTGGTGGTGGTCGACGAGGCGTCCATGCTGGACCTCCTCCTCGCGAACAAGCTGGTCAAGGCCGTACCGCCGGGCGCCCACCTGCTCTTCGTCGGGGACGTCGACCAGCTCCCCAGCGTCGGCGCGGGGGAGGTGCTCCGGGACCTCCTCGCCGACGGCGGCCCCGTCCCCGCCGTCCGGCTCACCCGTGTCTTCCGCCAGGCCCAGCAGTCCGGCGTGGTGACCAACGCGCACCGGATCAACGCGGGGCAGCATCCCGTCACCGACGGCATGAAGGACTTCTTCCTCTTCGTCGAGGACGACACCGAGGAGGCGGGCCGGCTCACCGTGGACGTCGCGGCCCGGCGCATCCCGGCGAAGTTCGGCCTCGACCCCCGCCGTGACGTGCAGGTCCTCGCCCCCATGCACCGGGGCCCGGCCGGCGCGGGCACGCTCAACGGGCTGCTCCAGCAGGCCATCACCCCCGGCCGCCCCGACCTCGCCGAGAAGCGGTTCGGCGGCCGGGTCTTCCGCGTCGGCGACAAGGTGACCCAGATTCGCAACAATTACGAGAAGGGGGAGAACGGTGTCTTCAACGGCACCGTGGGCGTGGTCACCGCCCTCGACCCGGTCGACCAGCGTCTGACGGTGCTGACCGACGAGGACGAGGAGGTGCCGTACGAGTTCGACGAACTGGACGAGCTGGCGCACGCCTACGCCGTGACCATCCACCGTTCCCAGGGCAGCGAGTACCCGGCGGTCGTCATCCCGGTGACCACGGGCGCCTGGATGATGCTCCAGCGCAACCTGCTGTACACGGCGGTCACCCGGGCCAAGCGGCTGGTCGTCCTCGTCGGCTCCCGCAAGGCGATCGGACAGGCGGTGCGCACGGTCTCGGCGGGCCGCCGGTGCACGGCGCTGGACTTCCGCCTCGCCGGCTCCCGCCTCTCGACCCCCGCGTCACCCCTGTGAGCGGTCCGTCATCAAAAAATGATCGATCAAATGAGTCACGAAGGTCACAGAACCCTTCCGGACAGGGGGCACAGGGGGCAGGATGGGCAAGTTGGCGGCACTCAGTGCCGCCGATAGGCCCGATGGTCGACCCCGAGTGCACTCTCCTGCGCCGAGTGGGGGATGGTGGAGACAGTCAGGGCACCTCGAAGATGAGGCACTAGGTCGGTGAGGGAAGACGTGAGCGACAACTCTGTAGTACTGCGGTACGACGGCAGCGAGTACACCTACCCGGTGATCGACAGCACCGTCGGCGACAAGGGCTTCGACATCGGGAAGCTCCGCGCGCAGACCGGTCTGGTGACACTGGACAGCGGCTACGGCAACACCGCCGCCTATAAATCCGGGGTGACCTACCTGGACGGCGAGGCCGGCATCCTCCGGTACCGCGGCTACCCGATCGAGCAGCTGGCCGAGCGCTCCACCTTCCTGGAGGTCGCCTACCTGCTGATCAACGGCGAGCTGCCGACCGTCGACGAGCTCTCCGCGTTCAAGGGCGAGATCACGCAGCACACCCTGCTGCACGAGGACGTCAAGAACTTCTACAAGGGCTTCCCGCGCGACGCCCACCCGATGGCCATGCTGTCGTCGGTCGTCTCCGCGCTGTCGACGTTCTACCAGGACAGCCACAACCCGTTCGACGAGCAGCAGCGCAACCTCTCCACCATCCGGCTGCTCGCCAAGCTTCCGACGATCGCGGCCTACGCGTACAAGAAGTCGGTCGGCCACCCGTTCGTCTACCCGCGCAACGACCTCGGCTACGTCGAGAACTTCCTGCGCATGACGTTCTCGGTCCCGGCTCAGGACTACGAGCTCGACCCGGTCGTCGTGGCCGCCCTGGACAAGCTGCTCATCCTGCACGCGGACCACGAGCAGAACTGTTCGACCTCCACCGTGCGCCTGGTCGGCTCCTCGCAGGCGAACATGTTCGCCTCGATCTCCGCGGGTATCTCCGCCCTGTGGGGCCCGCTGCACGGCGGTGCCAACCAGTCGGTGCTGGAGATGCTGGAGGGCATCCGGGCCGACGGCGGCGACGTCGACTCCTTCATCCGCAAGGTGAAGAACAAGGAGGACGGCGTCCGCCTGATGGGCTTCGGCCACCGGGTCTACAAGAACTTCGACCCGCGCGCCAAGATCATCAAGGCTGCCGCGCACGATGTGCTGTCCGCCCTCGGCAAGTCCGACGAGCTGCTGGACATCGCGCTGAAGCTGGAGGAGCACGCGCTCTCCGACGACTACTTCGTCTCGCGCAGCCTCTACCCGAACGTCGACTTCTACACCGGTCTGATCTACCGGGCCATGGGCTTCCCGACCGAGATGTTCACGGTCCTGTTCGCCCTCGGCCGCCTTCCGGGCTGGATCGCCCAGTGGCACGAGATGATCAAGGAGCCGGGTTCCCGCATCGGCCGCCCGCGCCAGATCTACACGGGCGTCGTCGAGCGCGACTTCGTCCCGGTCGAGAAGCGCTGACACCTGCCGGTGGGGCGTTTGATGTGCGCCCGGCACCGGCCGGTGGGGGCGCTGAGCGCCCAGTAGCTCGTTGCTGAAGGGGTGTGGGCGGCTGCCGGCCGGTCTGTGGCTGGTCGCGCCCACGCGGCGGAGCCGCATATCGATACAGTCCCGCGCCCCTTCAGGCATGCTGCCCAGCCGCAAGCCGCAAGCCGCAAGCCGCAAGCCGCAAGCCGCAAGCCGCAAGCCGCAAGCCGCAAGCCGCAAGCCGCAAGCCGCAAGCCGCACGGAAGCCCGTGCCCCTTCGGGCGTGTCGCACAACGGCCCGTGCCCCTTCGGGCGTGTCGCACAACGGCAAATGAAGAAGGCGCCCCGGTCGCCGGTCCCCCCACGGGCCGACGAACCAGGGCGCCTTCCCATGTCCCGGTGCGGATTCCCCCCACGGGATCCGGCCGGGCGTCTGTGAGGACAGCGCCTGAATCGCTGTGTGAGTGCGGACGGACCTGAACCCGCCGTACTCGTCGGTGTGTGCGGTCTGCCGGGACAGCGCACGTTCGGGAGGGCCGCTCAAAGCTCCCCGCTGGGTACGTGCCCCGGCAACGCAATCTCCGGGAAAAGTCCCCCAAGACATTCCCCAGATGTCAGGAAGCGCCCCCCAAGACGCTGCCCGACATCGCCAACTTAGACCTTCGAACCCCTTCGATGGTTACGTTCAGATCACTATGATCTGCGTCTCTTGCATATCCCCTCAAGGTGCGCAAGAGCCCGCAAACCGCTCACGGGGCCCAAGCGTAAGGAAGATGCGCGAGCCGTGTGAAGAGCTTATGTGAGGGTCGTACCGGATGACAGGGGTACACCCCAACTCGAGACCTCAATGAAACGCCCGCAGGCGCAGGCTGTTCGTCACCACGAAAACGGACGAGAACGCCATCGCCGCACCGGCGATCATCGGGTTCAGCAGCCCGGCCGCGGCCAGCGGCAGGGCGGCCACGTTGTAGCCGAAGGCCCACACCAGATTGCCCTTGATCGTGCCGAGCGTCCTGCGGGACAGCCGTATCGCGTCCGCGGCCACCCGCAGGTCGCCGCGGACCAGGGTCAGATCGCCCGCCTCGATCGCCGCGTCCGTGCCGGTGCCCAGGGCGAGACCCAGATCGGCGACGGCCAGCGCGGCCGCGTCGTTGACGCCGTCGCCGACCATGGCGACGCTTCGCCCCTCGTCCCGCAGCCGTCGTACGACGTCGGCCTTGTCCTCGGGCAGCACCTCGGCGATCACCCGGTCGATGCCCACGGTCCGCGCCACCGCCTCGGCGACGGTCCGGTTGTCACCGGTCAGCAGCACCGGCGTGAGCCCCAGCGCGCGCAGCTCGCGCACCGCCTCGGCGCTGGTCTCCTTCACGGCGTCGGCGACCGCGAGGACACCGCGCGCCACCCCGTCCCAGCCGGCCACGACGGCCGTACGCCCGTCCCGCTCGGCCTCCTCCCTGGCCCGGGCCAGCTCCGGCGGCACCTCGTCGAAGAGGCGTCCCACGGCCACCTCGTGGCCCTCCACGCGCCCGCGTACGCCCCGGCCGGGGACGTTCTCGAAGTGCTCGGCGCGAGGCAGCGCGCCAGTGCGTTCCTCGGCGCCCGCAGCGATCGCCCGGGCGATCGGGTGCTCGGAGGCGTGTTCCAGGGCGCCCGCGAGGCGCAGCACCTCGGTCTCGTCGGTGTCGTCGGCGGTGTGCACGGCGAGCAGGGTCATGCGGCCGGTGGTGACGGTGCCGGTCTTGTCGAGGACGACGGTGTCGACGCGGCGGGTGGACTCCAGGACCTCGGGGCCCTTGATGAGGATGCCGAGCTGGGCGCCGCGCCCGGTGCCGACCATCAGCGCGGTCGGCGTGGCGAGCCCGAGGGCGCAGGGGCAGGCGATGATCAGGACGGCGACGGCGGCGGTGAACGCGGCGACGGTGTCACCGGTCGCGCCGAGCCACGTCCCGAAGGTGCCGGCCGCGATCAGCAGCACCACGGGGACGAAGACCCCGGAGATCCGGTCGGCGAGGCGCTGCACCTGCGCCTTGCCGTTCTGCGCCTCCTCGACCAGCTTCGCCATCCGCGCGAGCCGCGTGTCGGCGCCGATCCGGGTCGCCTCGACGACGAGCCGTCCGCCCGCGTTGACCGTGGCGCCGGTGACGGTGTCGCCGACGGTGACGTCCACCGGGACGGACTCGCCGGTCAGCATGGACGCGTCCACGGCGGAGACGCCCTCGACGACCGTGCCGTCGGTGGCGATCTTCTCCCCGGGCCGTACGACGAACCGGTCGCCCACGGCCAGCCGCTCCGCCGGGATCCGCACCTCGCGCCCGTCGCGGAGCACGGCCACCTCCTTGGCGCCCAGTTCCATCAGCGCCCGCAGGGCCGCTCCCGCGCGGCGCTTGGAGCGGGCCTCCAGATAGCGGCCGAGCAGGAGGAACGCGGTGACGCCCGCGGCGACCTCCAGGTAGATCGTGGAGGCGCCGTCGGTGCGGGCGACGGTGAGTTCGAAGGGGTGCCGCATGCCGGGCATGCCCGCGTCGCCGAGGAACAGCGCCCACAGGGACCAGCCGAACGCGGCGAGCGTGCCGACGGAGACCAGCGTGTCCATGGTGGCCGCGCCGTGCCGGAGGTTGGTCCAGGCGGCCCGGTGGAAGGGGGCGGCGCCCCAGACCACGACGGGCGCGGCGAGGGTGAGCGAGAGCCACTGCCAGTTGTCGAACTGCAGGGGCGGGATCATCGCCGGCAGGACGACGGGGAGGGCGAGGAGCGCGGAGACGGTGAGGCGGTGGCGCAGGGTGGCCAGCTCGGGGTCGGTCTCCCCCAGGGCGGGCGTCTCGTCCTGCGGGGACCGCGGAGGCGCGGGCTCCTCGGCGGTGTAGCCGGTCCGCACCACCGTGGTGATCAGGTCGGCGACTTCGGTGCCCGGCGGGTAGGTGATCCGGGCCTTCTCCGTCGCGTAGTTCACCGTGGCGGTGACGCCGTCCATGCGGTTGAGCTTCTTCTCGACGCGGGCCGCGCAGGAGGCGCAGGTCATCCCGCCGATGAGCAGCTCGACCTCCGAGAGGGCCGGCTGCCCGGCGGCCGGTGCCTCGGGGGCGGAGGTGCTGGTCATCGGTGCTCTCCTTCGTGGATACCCCCGGCTTCAGCCGGGGGAGGAAACGAAGCTCCTGCGGAGCAGGGCGGGGAAAGCCGGTTCGCCGCCGGGACGGACCGGCGTTCACCCCAAACCACCGGCAGCCCGTCACAAACTGATGGTCCAGTATGTGAGATATGGGAACCGCCCATGTGAAGCGGGCGTTCAAGTACCGCTTCCATCCGACCGATGCGCAGGCAGCCGAGCTGTCGCGCACGTTCGGGTGTGTGCGGAAGGTCTACAACCTGGCTCTTGCGGCGCGCACTCAGGCGTGGACGCGGCAGGAGCGGGTGAACTACAACCAGACGTCGGCGATGCTGACGGCCTGGAAGAAGACCGAGGAACTCGCGTACCTCAACGAGGTCTCCTCCGTCCCGCTCCAGCAGGCCCTGCGTCACCTCCAGACGGCGTTCACCCACTTCTTCGGCAAGCGGGCCAGGTACCCGCGGTTCAAGTCGCGGAAGAAGTCGCGGAAGTCGGCGGAGTACACCACCAGCGCGTTCCGGTTCCAAGACGGCCGGCTGATCCTGGCGAAGATGGCCCGGCCGCTCGACATCGTGTGGTCCCGTCCACTGCCCGAGGGAGCGTCGCCGTCCACGGTGACCGTGTCGCAGGACGCGGCCGGACGCTGGTACGTGTCCCTGCTGGTCGAGGACCCGACGGTTCAGCCGCTCCCGGCCACCGATACGGCCGTCGGCGTGGACGTCGGACTCGACCACCTGCTGACCCTCTCCACCGGGGAGAAGGCCGCCAACCCCCGGCACGAG
Source organism: Streptomyces sp. NPDC051740 (assembly GCF_044453165.1). NCBI lineage: Bacteria > Bacillati > Actinomycetota > Actinomycetes > Kitasatosporales > Streptomycetaceae > Streptomyces > Streptomyces sp. NPDC051740. The sequence goes on from NZ_JBITCL010000002.1 coordinate 155,170, forward strand.
CGGCGCGACCGCGCCCGTCTCGCCAAGTCCCAGCGGCAGCTCGCCCGCAAGGCCAGGGGCGAGGGTGCCAACCGCCGTAAGGCCCGTCAGAAGGTCGCCGGAATCTACGCCCGGATCACCGACCGGCGCCGGGACAACCTCCACAAGCTCACCACTCGACTCGTTCGTGAGAACCAAACGATCGTGATCGAGGACCTCACCGTTCGGAACATGGTGAAGAACGGCAAGCTGGCCCGCGCCATCAGCGACGCGGCCTGGGCCGACTTCCGGAGCCTGCTGGAGTACAAGGCCCAGTGGTACGGCCGCGAAGTGATCGCGGTCGACCGCTGGTTCCCCTCCTCCAGGCTGTGCTCCACCTGCGGCATCCTGCGGGACAAGATGCCGCTGCACGTCCGCACCTGGACGTGCGACTGCGGGACGACCCACGACCGGGACGTGAACGCGGCGAAGAACATCCTGGCCGTCGGGCTGACGGCGTCTGTCTGCGGAGCTGGCGTAAGACCTCAACGGAGTACTCCGGGCGGGCGGCCGGCGATGAAGCAGAAACCCCTACGGCGCGAGCCGTAGGAATTCCCCTCCTTCAAGAGGGGAGGAAGCCAAGTCCGTATCTCCAGGGACGAGCTCAGGGGGCGTGGCGTGCCGGGCCGCAGGGAACGGGGGCTGGTACGACCCGGTTCACGCCGCGCGGGGGCTCAGGACCGGCTCAGGCCTGGCCCGCCAGCTCGAAGCCGGCCTCGTCGACGGCGGCGCGGACGGCCTCCTCGTCGAGCGGGGCCTCGGAGACGACGGTCACCTCGCCGGAGGAGGCGACCGCCTGCACCGAGCTGACACCGGGGAGTTGGGAGATCTCGCCGGAGACGGCGCCCTCGCAGTGCCCGCAGCTCATCCCGCTCACCTTGTAGACGGTGGTGACGGAGCCCTGGGTGTCGGTCTGGAAGGTCATGTCGTTGCTCCTCGTCGAGGTGTGGATGATGGGTGGGGCGGTGCGGGCCCACGCGGGTCACGGGGACCTCAAGACCCTCCTGCCACCCAGATTATACCCCTAGGGGGTATAAATCCACGATGATCGGGCCGAGCGGAAGGCGGGACGGTTCATGCGGGCGGTGGTGTTCGAGCGGTACGGGGAGCCGGCCGGGGTGCGGGAGGTCGCGGACCCGGAGCCCGCGGAGCACGGGGTCGTGGTCCGCGTCGAGGCCACCGGCCTGTGCCGCAGCGACTGGCACGGCTGGCAGGGCCACGACCCGGACATCACCCTCCCGCACGTCCCCGGCCATGAACTCGCCGGGACCGTCGAGGCCGTCGGCGCCCGGGTCACCGGCTGGCGCGCCGGGGACCGGGTCACCGTCCCCTTCGTCTGCGCCTGCGGTTCCTGCTCCGCCTGCACGGCCGGAGACCAGCAGGTGTGCGAACGCCAGACCCAGCCCGGCTTCACCCACTGGGGCTCCTTCGCCCAGTACGTGGCGCTGGACCACGCGGACGTCAACCTCGTCGCCGTCCCCGACGGGATGTCCTTCGCGACGGCCGCCTCGCTCGGCTGCCGTTTCGCCACGGCCTACCGCGCGGTGGTGCAGCGGGGCCGGGTGGCGGCGGGGGAGTGGGTGGCCGTGCACGGCTGCGGCGGGGTGGGCCTGTCGGCGGTGATGATCGCCGCGGCGGCCGGTGCGCGCGTCGTCGCCGTCGACGTGTCACCGGGGGCCCTCGACCTGGCACGGAGGTTCGGCGCCGCGCAGTGCGTGGACGCCGCGGCCGTGCGGGACCCCGCCGGGGCGGTCCGCGACCTCACCGGCGGCGGCGCCCACCTCTCCCTGGACGCCCTCGGCGCACCCGCCACCTGCGCCGCCTCGGTGAACGGCCTGCGCCGCCGGGGCCGCCACGTCCAGGTCGGCCTGCTGCCCTCACCGACGGGCACCACACCCGTCCCCATGGCCCGCGCCATCGCCCTCGAACTCGAACTCCTCGGCAGCCACGGCATGGCCGCGCACACCTACCCCCCGATGCTGGAACTGGTCCGGGCCGGCGTGCTCCGCCCCGATCTGCTGGTGACCTCCACCATCACCCTGGACGCCGCCCCGTCCGCCCTCGCCGCCATGGGCGGGGCGGCGGCGGGGGCGGGCGTGACCGTCATCGAACCCTGGAGCTGATCTCAGCCGTTCCCGCGTCCCCGGTTGCCCGGACGGGAGGCGACCCACGCCCGGACGGTGTCGGCGTACCAGTAGGGCTTGCCCGCCTCCACATGGTCGGGCGGGGGCAGCAGTCCGTGCTTGCGATACGAGCGGACGGTGTCCGGCTGCACCTTGATGTGGGCCGCGATGTCCTTGTAGGACCACAGCGATCGGTCGGTCATGGTGGCACCTCCCCGCGCGCACCACGGCGACGGCCGGGGGCGGCCGTCAGGGGGGCCGGGCGTGCGCTGGTGATCGGGCATGCGTTGTGCCCGGTGAACGAGGCCCGTCGGCGGCAGGGCAGGGGTTGTGTGCCGGGTGTGACGGAAGGTCCGCGCACGTGTGACGCCCGTGACGGCACGGGAGTGTTTGTGACAGGGATGTCACACAGGCGCACGCCGGTCCGTCGGCGGGGCGCGTTGACTTCCCTCGCGGCAGCAGGCCCGGACCCCGCGGCGGCGGAGCCGGCCCGGACCCCGCGGCGGCGGAGCCGGGCAGGACTCGACAAAGTCTCGTCCGAATGTCCGGACAAAACATTGACAGGGCTTCGTGACCGGGGCTAGAAACCGGGGGAGGACCACACAGGCGTGGAGCCGTACGAAGGGGACGCGATGGCGTACGACGTGATCACCATGGGGCGGATCGGGGTGGACCTCTATCCGCTCCAGACGGGCGTACCGCTGCCGCAGGTCACGTCCTTCGGCAAGTTCCTCGGCGGCTCGGCGGCCAATGTCGCGGTCGCCGCCGCCCGCCTCGGCCGCCGTACCGCCGTGATCACCCGCACCGGCGACGACCCCTTCGGCACCTACCTCCACGAGGCGCTGCGCGACTTCGGCGTCGACGACCGCTGGGTCACCCCCGTCCCCGGCCTGCCCACCCCGGTCACCTTCTGCGAGGTCTTCCCGCCGGACGACTTCCCGCTCTACTTCTACCGCCGGCCCAAGGCCCCCGACCTGGAGATCGACGCCCACGAACTCGACCTGGACGCCATCCGCGACGCGAGCGTCTTCTGGGTCACCGGCACCGGCCTGAGCGAGGAACCCAGCCGCACCGCCACCCTCGCCGCCCTCGCCCACCGCGCCGGGTCCCACGCCACGGTCTTCGACCTCGACTGGCGCCCCATGTTCTGGACCGACCCCGACGCCGCCCGCCCCTTCTACCGCGAGGCCCTGCGCCACACCACGGTCGCCGTCGGCAACCTGGACGAGGTGGAGGTCGCCACCGGGGAGCGCGAACCGCACGCCGCGGCCCGCGCCCTGCTCGCCGCCGGAGTGGAGATCGCGGTGGTCAAGCAGGGCCCGAAGGGCGTCCTGGCCATGGACCGCGACGGCCGGTCGGCCGAGGTCCCGCCGCTCCCGGTGACCGTCCTCAACGGCCTGGGCGCCGGCGACGCGTTCGGCGGCTCGCTCTGCCACGGCCTGCTGGCCGGCTGGGACCTGGAGAAGACCATGCGGCACGCCAACGCCGCCGGGGCCGTCGTCGCCTCCCGCCTGGAGTGCTCCTCCGCGATGCCCACCCCCGACGAGATCGACGCGGCACTCGCCGCGGGAGCCGTCACATGACCGCCCCGCACGTCCCCCGGTGCGCCGGCACGGGCACCACAGGCACCACAGGCACCACCCCACCGATCGCCTCCGGCGCGGGAGGCCGCTTCGCTTTGGCAGGAGCGAAGTGCGAGCGACGACTCCCCGCCCGCCGCGGCCCCGCGCCGGAGGTTCCGCCGAAGTCCCATGTGTCCACTCGGAGACCCGAACGGCCGACACTGTGTCGGGCCCGCCCGGCAGCCCCTCCCTGGTGGGATGGATCCATGGCCGAGGCCGCGGCGCGTCCGCCCGCGGCCGAGGCGCACGAGCTGTACGAACGGCACGTCACCACCCGTCGCCGCCATCTGTGAAGGAGTTCTCGGTCATGACGAAGGTCGTCAACCACTGGATCGGCGGCAGGACCGCCGAAGGCGCCTCGGGTACGTACGGCCCGGTGACGGACCCGGCGACCGGCGAGGTCACCACGAAGGTCGCGTTCGCCTCCGTCGAGGAGGTCGACGCCGCCGTCGCCGCCGCCAAGGAGGCGTACCTGAGCTGGGGCCAGTCCTCGCTCGCCACCCGCACCACCGTCCTCTTCCGGTTCCGCGCGCTGCTCGACGCCCACCGCGACGAGATCGCCGAGCTGATCACCGCCGAGCACGGCAAGGTGCACTCCGACGCGCTCGGCGAGGTGGCGCGCGGCCTGGAGATCGTCGACCTGGCCTGCGGCATCAACGTGCAGCTCAAGGGCGAGCTGTCCACGCAGGTCGCCAGCCGCGTCGACGTGGCGTCCATCCGCCAGCCGCTGGGCGTCGTCGCCGGCATCACGCCGTTCAACTTCCCGGCGATGGTGCCGATGTGGATGTTCCCGCTCGCCATCGCCTGCGGCAACACGTTCGTGCTGAAGCCGTCCGAGAAGGACCCGTCTGCCTCGGTCCGCCTCGCCGAACTCCTCTCCGAAGCAGGCCTGCCCGACGGCGTGTTCAACGTCGTCCACGGCGACAAGGTGGCCGTCGACCGCCTCCTGGCCCACCCCGACGTCAAGGCGGTCTCCTTCGTCGGCTCCACCCCGATCGCCCGCTACATCCACACCACCGCCTCCGCGAACGGCAAGCGCGTCCAGGCCCTCGGCGGCGCCAAGAACCACATGCTGGTCCTCCCCGACGCCGACCTCGACGCGGCGGCCGACGCGGCCGTCTCCGCGGCCTACGGCTCGGCCGGCGAGCGCTGCATGGCGATCTCCGCGGTCGTCGCCGTCGGCGCGATCGGCGACACGCTGGTGGAGAAGATCCGCGAGCGCGCCGAGAAGATCAAGATCGGCCCCGGCGACGACCCCGCCTCCGAGATGGGCCCGCTGATCACCAAGGTCCACCGCGACAAGGTCGCCTCCTACGTGACCGGCGCGGCCGACGAGGGCGCCGAGGTCGTCCTGGACGGCACCGGCCACACGGTGGACGGCCACGAGAACGGCCACTGGATCGGCATCTCCCTCCTCGACAAGGTGCCGGTCACGGCGAAGGCCTACCAGGACGAGATCTTCGGCCCGGTCCTCTGCGTCCTGCGCACGGACACCTACGAAGAAGCCCTCGACCTCATCAACAGCTCCCCCTTCGGCAACGGCACCGCGATCTTCACCCGCGACGGCGGCGCCGCCCGCCGCTTCCAGCTGGAGGTCGAGGCCGGCATGGTCGGCGTGAACGTCCCGATCCCGGTCCCCGTCGGCTACCACTCCTTCGGCGGCTGGAAGGACTCCCTCTTCGGCGACCACCACGTCTACGGCAACGACGGCACGCACTTCTACACCCGCGGCAAGGTCGTCACCACCCGCTGGCCCGACCCGGCGGACGCCCCCGCCGGCGTCGACCTGGGCTTCCCGCGCAACCACTGAGCCCGCGCGGACCGTCACCCCGGCCGGCCGGGACCGTGCCCACCTCCACGGTCCCGGCCGGCCCTCCTCCGCACCTCCCCCGGAACCAAATGATCCGGATGAGTGGTCCTCCTGTCCGAGATCCTGACCGGAGGAGGAGATGATCCTGGACAGCGCACAGCAGCCCACGTCCCGGCGCAAGGTGCTCGCCTGGGGGACCGGCGCGGCACTGGCCACCGCCCTGCCCATGAGCGGGAGCGCCCACGCCTCGGCGCCGGACGGCGACAGAAGGGCCGGCGGTGCGGTCGTGCGCCGGCTGAGGGAACTCGAACAGCGGCACTCCGCCCGACTGGGCGTCTACGCCCGCGACACCGCCACCGGCCGAACCGTGCGGTACCGCGCGGACGAGCGTTTCCCCATGTGCTCGCTCTTCAAGACACCGGCCGTCGCCGCCGTACTGCGCGACCTCGACCGCGACGGGGAGTTCCTGGCCGAGCGGATCCGGTACACCGAGAAGGACGTCACGGACTCGGGGTACGCGCCGGTCACCGGGGAGCCCGGGAACCTCGCCTCGGGCATGACCGTCGCGGAGCTCTGCGCCGCCACGATCCGCTACAGCGACAACGCCGCCGGGAACCTCCTGCTCCGGGAGCTGGGAGGGCCGGCCGCGGTCACCCGGTTCTGCCGGTCGCTCGGGGACCGGACGACGCGGCTCGACCGGTGGGAGCCCGAGCTGAACTCCGCCGAACCGTGGCGGGTGACGGACACCACCACGCCGTACGCCATCGGACGGACCTACGCGCGCCTGACGCTCGGCACCGCGCTCGCACCCGAGGACCGCGAACGGCTCACCGGCTGGCTGCTGGCCAACACCACGGGCGACGCGAAACTCCGGGCCGGTCTGCCCTCCGACTGGACCGTCGCGGAGAAGACCGCCGGCGGGAAGTACGGGACCAACCACGACGTGGGCGTCGCCTGGCCCCCGCGGCGCGCGCCCGTCGTCCTGGCGGTCCTCACGACGAAGCGCGAGCCCGACGCCGCGCCCGACAACCCGCTGATCGCCGAGACCGCCGCACTGCTGGCAGGGGCGCTCACCTGACGGCGACCGCCACGACGGGCGTCGTGCGCCGCCGCGTACCGCGGACGCGGTACGCGGCCGCCCTCCCGTACGCCTGCGGGAGGTCCCCGGGTTCGGTCTGCGGTCGACATCCGTCCGACAGGTTCGCCACGTACCGTTGACGCATGGATCTTCGACTGCCCGGATCGCGGTGGCCGCGGTCACGATGGCCGCGACGGACCGTCGCCGCCGCGGCCGCCGTCGTCGTGCTCGCCGGTGCCGGTACGTGGAGTGCCGTCGCCTCCGACGACGCGCCCGCGGTCCGCCGCGCCGACCGGGTCATGAGCGTGGGCGACGGGGTGCGCGTCGACACCTCGTTCTTCACCGCCGGGTCCGGCGGGCGCCGGCCCGCCGTGCTGCTCGGGCACGGCTTCGGCGGCAGCAAGGACGACGTGCGGGAGCAGGCCGAGGACCTCGCGCGTGACGGGTACGCCGTGCTGACGTGGTCCGCGCGGGGCTTCGGGGGGTCCACCGGGAAGATCGGGCTGAACGACCCGGAGGGCGAGGTCGCCGACGTCTCCCGGCTGATCGACTGGCTGGCGGAGCGGCCCGAGGTCGAGCTCGACAAGGGCGGCGACCCGCGGGTGGGGATGGCCGGCGGCTCGTACGGGGGTGCCATCGCCCTGCTCGGCGCCGGGTACGACGACCGGGTCGACGCCATCGCCCCGGCGATCACCTACTTCGACCTCGCCGACGCGCTCTTCCCGAACGGCGTCTTCAAGAGGCTGTGGGCCGGTGTCTTCGTCAACTCCGGCGGCGGGTGCGAGAAGTTCGAGCCCGCGCTGTGCGCGATGTACGAGCGGGTCGCCGAGTCCGGCGTGCCGGACGCCGAGGCGAGCGAGCTGCTCGAGGCGCGTTCGCCGTCCGCCGTCGCCGACCGCATCGACGTGCCCACGCTCCTGATGCAGGGGCAGACCGACTCCCTCTTCCCGCTCGGCCAGGCCGACGCCGCCGCCGAGGCGATCCGCGCCAACGGCGCCCCGGTCGACGTCGACTGGATCGCGGGCGGCCACGACGGCGGCAACCCGGAGACGGACCGCGTGCAGCAGCGCGTACGGACCTGGTTCGACCGGTACCTGAAGGACGACGAGAGCGTCGACACCGGCCCCGCCTTCCGCGTCACCCGCACCGGAGGCGTCGACTCCACCGACGGTGAGGCCGTGCTGAACGGCGCGAGCTCCGACACCTACCCGGGTCTGACGAACGGCGGCCGGTCCTTCCCCCTCACCGGACGCGAACAGAGCTTCGCCAACCCGGCCGGCGCCAGCCCGCCCGCCGTCTCCTCCCTGCCCGGCCTCGGCGGTTCCGGCGGACTCGCCCAGCTCTCCTCGCTCGGCGTGGGCATCTCCCTGGACTTCCCGGGCCAGTACGCCCGCTTCGACTCCGCCCCGGTCGGCGACGACCTGCGGATCACCGGATCGCCGACCGTCACCGTCCACGTGGAGTCGACCGGCGACGACGCCGTCCTCTTCGGCAAGGTGTACGACGTCGGCCCGGACGGACGGCAGCAGGTGCTGCCCTCGCAGCTCGTCGCGCCCGTCCGCGTCGAGGACGCCGAGTCCGGCGAGGACGTGACGCTCACCCTCCCGGCCGTCGACCACAAGGTCGAGGAGGGGCACCGGCTGCGCCTCGTCCTCGCCTCCACCGACCTCGGCTACGCCTCCCCGGCCGCCCCGGCGACGTACACCGTCTCCCTGAAGAGCGACCTCACGGTGCCCACCGCCCCCGGCGTGACCACCGCCGCGGCCCCGCTGCCCGCGTGGGTGGTGTGGCTGCCGGTCGCCGGTGCCCTGATCGCCCTCGGGCTGCTGCTCACCGGCCGCCGCCGCACCACCGCCCCGGCACCCGACCCGGAACTGGCCGACGTACCGCTCCAGATCACCGGCCTGAGCAAGCGGTACGCCCGCTCCTCGGACCGGTACGCCGTGCGGGACCTGTCCTTCCGGGTGGAGAAGGGGCAGGTGCTCGGTCTGCTCGGGCCGAACGGAGCCGGCAAGACGACCAGCCTGCGCATGCTGATGGGGCTCATCAGGCCCGACGGCGGCGAGATCCGCGTCTTCGGCCACGCCATCCGCCCCGGCGCCCCCGTGCTGTCCCGGGTCGGAGCCTTCGTCGAGGGCGCGGGTTTCCTGCCGCACCTGTCCGGGCGGGAGAACCTGGAGCTGTACTGGCGGGCCACGGGACGTCCGGCCGAGGACGCCCACCTGGAGGAGGCCCTGGAGATCGCCGGGCTCGGTGACGCGCTCGCCCGCGCGGTGCGCACCTACTCCCAGGGCATGCGCCAGCGCCTCGCCATCGCCCAGGCCATGCTCGGCCTTCCGGACCTGCTCATCCTCGACGAACCGACCAACGGACTCGACCCGCCGCAGATCCGCGAGATGCGCGAGGTGATGATCCGGTACGCGGCGGCCGGACGCACGGTGATCGTCTCCAGCCATCTGCTGTCGGAGGTCGAGCGGTCCTGCACCCACCTCGTGGTGATGGACCGCGGCCGGCTCGTCCAGGCCGGTCCGGTGCGGGAGATCGTCGGCTCCGGCGACACCCTGCTCGTCGGGACGGAGGAGCCCGTGGACGAGCCGGTCGCCGAGAAGATCGCCGCGCTGCCGGGCGTCGCCTCCGCCGTACGCGCCGACGGGGGGCTGCTGGTCCGGCTCGACGCCGACGGCACCGCCCCGCGCCTGGTCGCCGAACTGGTCCGGCTGGAGGTGCCCGTGGCGTCGGTGGGCCCGCACCGCCGCCTCGAAGACGCCTTCCTCACCCTGATCGGAGGTTCCGCATGAGCACGCTCACCCAGCTCACCGAGCGCGCCGAGGCAGCCGCCGGCTACCGCGCGGGCCGCACCCTGCCCCTCCGGGTCGAGCTGGTCCGCCAGCTCAAGCGCCGCCGCACCCTCGTGATGGGCGCGATCCTCGCCGTCCTGCCGTTCGTGCTGGTGGTCGCCTTCGCGATCGGCGGCGAGCCGGACCGTCCGGGCGGCCGGGTGAACCTGATGGACACGGCCACCGCCTCCGGTGCCAACTTCGCCGCCGTGAACCTGTTCGTGTCCGCGGGCTTCCTGCTGGTCATCCCCGTCGCCCTGTTCTGCGGGGACACGGTCGCCTCGGAGGCCGGCTGGTCCTCCCTGCGCTATCTGCTCGCCGCGCCGGTGCCCCGGATGCGGCTGCTGTGGTCCAAGCTGATCGTCGGACTGGGGCTGAGCCTGGTGGCGATGGTGCTGCTGCCGGTGGTGGCGCTCGTCGTCGGCACGGCCGCCTACGGCTGGGGCCCGCTGCAGATCCCCACCGGCGGCGCGCTCGATCCGGGGACGGCGGCGCAGCGGCTCGTGGTGGTCGTGGCGTACCTGTTCGTGTCGCAGCTCGTCACCGCCGGGCTCGCGTTCTGGCTGTCCACCCGCACCGACGCCCCGCTGGGCGCGGTCGGCGGCGCGGTCGGCCTGACCATCGTCGGCAACGTCCTGGACGCCGTCACCGCCCTCGGCGACTGGCGTCACTTCCTGCCCGCGCACTGGCAGTTCGCCTGGGCGGACGCCGTCCAGCCGACCCCGGAGTGGTCCGGCATGATCCAGGGCGCGTCGGTGTCCGTGACGTACGCGCTGGTGCTGTTCGCGCTGGCGTTCCGCGGGTTCGTCCGCAAGGACGTGGTGTCGTAGCCGGTGGTCCCTTCCGGGTGCGGAGCGGGCCAACCGGGTGAAACTGCGCAACCGATTCCGTCGGGTCGGGTTGATGAAGGAGTAGGCCATGCGGCAGCGGAGGGCCAGAACGCGTGGCCGCTCCCATTTCTTCAAGCAGGAAGACAACCACATTGCGACAGACCCTGAGCAGGGGAGTGTTCGTGGCGGCCGCCGCCGCCACGGGCATTCTGTCCCTGTACGGAACCCCCGCCCTCGCCGACTCGTACGCGACCGGCAAAGCCGAGGACTCTTCCGGTGCGCTGGCCGGGAACAATGTGCAGGTACCGGTCCATGCGCCGGTGAACGCGTGCGGCGACGGCGTCGACGTGGTCGGGGTGCTCAACGAGGGATCCGACAACACGTGCGTCAACGGCTCCCACACGTCCAAGGACGGCTCGCACGGTCACTCCGATGACGGTGCGCACGCGGTGGGCGGCACCAAGGGCTCGCCCGGACTGGCGTCCGGGAACAACGTGCAGGTACCGGTCCACGCGCCGGTGAACGCGTGCGGCAACGGCGTCGACGTGGTCGGGGCGTTCAACGAGGGATCCGACAACACGTGCGTCAACGGATCCTACGGATCCCACGGCTCCCACGACGACGCGGAGAAGTCCGCGGACGGGTCGCACGGGGAGAGCACGCACGGCGACTCCTCGAACGCCGGTTCCGCCCACGGCGGCTACGGCGACTCCGACGGCGCGCGCGCGGTGGGCGCCGCCAAGGGCTCGCCCGGTGTGCTGTCCGGGAACAGCGTGCAGGTGCCCCTCCACCTGCCGGTGAACGCGTGCGGCAACAACGTCGACGTGATCGGGCTGTTCAACGACTCCTACGGCAACAACTGCGGCAACTACGGCGGCTACGGCGAGGAGGACGAGCCCGGGAAGGAGACGCCGCCTCCGCCCACCCACGTCAGGATGCCTCCCGCGCACGAGGTCGAGAAGCCCCCGGCCGAGGAGGCGGAAGTGCCCGGCAACCCGCCGCACCTGGCCGAGACCGGCAGCGACGGCATGATCGCCGCCTCGGCGGCCGGCGCCGTCCTGATCGCCGGCGGCGCGATGGTCTACCGCCGCGCCCGCACCGCCTCCCGCCGCTGAGGCGCCGGCTGCCGGGCCCGCCCCACCCGGCAGCCGTACCCGTACGACGACGCGTCCCCCGTACCGAGACCGGTCCGGGGGACGCGTCGTCGATGCCGGTCAGCCGTTCACCGGCGACGGCGTCCCGCTGCGGCTGCCGCCGCCCGGCACGGGAACCGTCCCGCGCGCCGGCGTCGACCTCAGCCGCCGGCGCACCCCCTGGACCAGCGTCGGCGCCGTGAACGTCGCGCCGTGCACGAAGCGCATCGCCGGGCCGAAGCCGGACGCTGTCACCAGGCCCGCCATGAACAGCCCCGGACGCGACGACTCGAAGCCGTGGCCGAGCACCGGGGAACCGTCCGGCAGCGCCGCCAGCGCCCCGCGCAGCTCGGCGGAGAGCAGGCCGAGCCGGTCACGGTGCGCCTTGAACCCGGTGGCGGCGATGACGTGCTCGGTCTCCAGGGAGCGCCGGGCACCGTCACGGCCGGTCAGGTCCAGGCGCAGCCCGCCCGGCACCGCGGCGGCCGCCGTGACCTCCTGGCCCGGCATCAGGTCCACCGCCCGCTCCACCCGGTCCCGCACCCACCACGCGCCCGCGGGACCCAGCGCCGTGGCCGCGATCCGCGACCGGGACGTCTGCGGCAGCCGCCGGAACAGGCCGGGGCGCTCGGAGTAGAACCAGTTCCGCCAGCCGGGCCCGAGACCGCTGTGCGGCGAGCGGACCGACTGCCACCACGGGCGCTCCCAGGCCGGCGGCACATCGTTCCACCGCAGCCGCTCCGCCCGCGCCAGCACCCGTACGCGCGTGCCCTGTTCGGCGAGGAGCGCCGCCGTCTCCAGGGCCGCCTGGCCGCCGCCGATCACCGTGACGTCCTTGCCCTGGAAGTGGCCCAGGTCGCTGTGGTGGCTGCTGTGCGTCACCAGCGTGGGGTGCAGGCCGCGCAGGGCCGGCGGCACCTCGATGAACGGCATCACCCCGATCGCCAGCGCCACCGTCCGCGCGTGCAGCGCCTGCCCGTCCTCGGTGACCGCCGTGAACCCGTCGGCGCCGGACGAGATCCGGGTGATCGTGCGCTCGTCCACCTCCGGCACGGCGTTGCGGGCGAACCACAGGCCGTACGACGCGAACGCCTCCACCGGGATCGGGTGCGCGTGACGCGCCGCCAGGCCCTGCTCGGCGCAGTACGCGTCCAGTTTCCAGCGCCCTCCCGGGGCGGAGAGGTTGGACGCCCACGGCTCCGACTTCAGGAACATGCCGCCGGGCATGTGGTCCCGCCAGGACGCCATGGGCCGGCCGAACACGCGCAGGTTCAGTCCGGCGTCCGCGGCGTGGGCCGCGATCGACAGACCGTACGGACCGGCGCCCACCACCAGAAGGTCGTACATCATCAGCTGCTCGCTTTCTCGTTGTCGGTCGGGAGGGTCGGGGAGGGCGCGGCCGCCCGGGGTGCCGCCGGGGGGACCGCCCCGGGGACCGCCCGGGGGACAGGGCGGGGCGCCGGCACGGAGACCGCCGTACCCAGCCGCTGCCGCAGCCGGCCGGACACATGGCAGGCCCACAGGGCCCACATCGCCCATCCGGGGGCGCGGTCGTCCCTGGCGTACCAGGCCAGTTCGCGCCCGCCGGGCGCGGTACGCAGCGCGGCGAACGGCGCGTAGTTCTCCACCACGAACGACCGCCCGGCCAGCGGATCCCCGTCCGGCAGCGGCCGTCCGGTCAGATCCAGGTGCAGGGCGCGTACGACGTCCAGTCCCGCGCTGTCCGCGAACAGCCGGAACTGGGCGCCGGGGCGCGGGTTGAAGTCGAGGAGGTGGTAGCCGCCGGTCGTGCCGCAGCGGCGGAAGTCGAGGTCGAAGACGCCGCGGTAGCCGAGTTCGCCGGTGATCAGTTCGGCCAGCGCCCGGACCTCGGGGTTGGGGGTCCAGTGGCCCACCGCGGTCAGTCCCGCGCCGCGCGGCCAGGACGACTGCTTGCGGCCCGGACCGCCGGCGCGCACGGTGCCCGTACGGTCGGCGTAGCCGTGGAAGAACCAGTCCCGGTCCTCGCCCGGCGGCAGATACGCCTGGAGCAGCAGCGGGCTGCCCGCCTCCGCGGTGCGCGCGTGCAGTTCCCGGGCCTGTCGCGCGGTGTGCACCAGCTGGGTGCTGCGCAGTCCGCCGCGGGCCGGCAGCAGCCAGGGGCGGCTCCACTTCGCGACCAGCGGCAGCCCGAGCCGGTGGGCGTCGTCGGCTGCCTGCCGCGGGCTGTCCGGGACGAGCGTGAGCGGGTGCGGAACGTCCGCGGCGGCGCACACGGCGGCCAGTTCCGCCTTGTCGGCGACGCGTTCGGCCAGCGTGGCCGGCATCTCGGGCAGCAGGTAGGAGGGCGCGAGGTCGTCCCGCAGCCGGCCCGCGGCGATCGCGGTGGCGTCGTCCAGCGGGACCAGCACGGCCGGGCGCCCCACCCGGCCGGCCACCCGGCGCAGCACGGCGAGGATCTGCTGCGCGGATGCCTGTGGTGGCGGCGGGGAATGCATGTGGTGGACATAACGCGAGCGGCGAATGGGACTTCCCGTGGAATCGGCGACGACATGCACCTCCACCCCCGCCCTGCCGAGCGACCTTACGGCCCCCAGTGTTCCGTGGTGAAAGGGATTCCGGTCGGTCCGCAGCAGTACGGCGGGGACACGGGTGTCGAGCAGCGACACGAATACTCACTTTCTTCTGGTGCCGGCTCACCCGCACGGGCGAGCTTGGCACTCGAAAGCCGCAGTGGCATTGGCACCGTCGTATTTCTTGTGCCTGAATCCATATGACTGTTCGTCAAGGCCGGGTGATTCAGGCAGAAGGCGGACGCGAGTGAGAAGAGGAGCAGCCGATGGCCCCACAGCACAGGCGGGTCCGGGCCCGCGCGATGGCCGTGGGCGCGGCGGCGGTCGTCGTGGCCGCCGCCCTGGCGGCCGGACCCACGACGGGGTCGGCACCGGCCGATGACTCCCGTCCGGCGGCGCCGGCCCCGGACGAGCCCGTGCCCTTTCCCACGATCCCCGCGATCCCGGAGGTCCCCGCCGTCGGCGTCCCGTCGGTCCCCGTGCCGGTGCTTCCGGCGCCGCCGCGTGACGTCCCGGCCTTCGGCGCCTTCCTCGCCTCCGACGCCCGCGGCGTGGCCCGCATGGAGCAGTTCAGCCGCTGGCTGGGCGGTGCCGAGCTGCGCGTCGGCCACACCTACCTGCCCGGCAACCACTGGAGCGACATCGAGGGGGACATCGGCTTCCTCGAGTCGTGGGCGCGCTGGCGCAACGCCGAGGACGACCGGATGCTCGTCCTCAACGTCCCCCTGCAGGAGCGCAACGAGGAGGGCGTCTCCGACCACGAGGTCCGGCAGTTGCTGCGGCGGGGCGCCGCCGGGGAGTTCGACCACCACTTCCGTGCCCTCGCCGAGCGGCTGGTCGAGCTGAAGGTGCCGGACACGGTCCTGGTGCTCGGCTGGGAGATGAACGGCGTCACCTACACCCACCGCTGCGGTCCCGACCCGGAATCCTGGAAGAGGTACTGGAACCGGATCGTGAGGACCATGCGCGCGGTGCCGGGCCAGGAATTCCGGTTCGACTTCACACCGAGCCGCGGCCGGGACGCCGTTCCCTGGACCCAGTGCTACCCCGGGGACGACACGGTCGACATCATCGGCATGGATTCCTACGACCAGCCGGCCGGGCACTCCTTCGACGAACAGGTGAAGGAACCGTACGGACTTCAGGCCCATGTGGATTTCGCGAAGGCCCACGGAAAACCGATCTCCTATCCCGAATGGGGGCTTTTCCGCAACGGCGACAATCCCGAGTACATGCGGCGCATGCTCGCGTGGATCGACCGGCACAAGCCGCTCTACAACACGCTCACCGACTACTGCCCGCACGGGGTGTGGCAGTGCGACGACAACCCGGACTCGTCCCGCGTCTACAGGTCCGTCCTCTTCGGCCGCACCCACGACGAGGAGCCGGACACCACGCCGGAGACCCCGCAGCCCACTCCCGCACCGACCACGCCCGGGACACCGCCGCCGCCGGAGAACTGCTCGCCGCTGGACCTGGGCCAGTGGGTGGAGTACTGGCTCGGCGGAAGGCTCTGCCTCCGCTTCGACTGGTGGTCGCGCACCCGGTAGAACCACCCCGGCCGCGTCACCGCTGCACATCGGCGGCGGTGGCCGGGCCGGGCACCGAGGCGGCGGGGGCGGGGCCGTCGTCCCGGGCGGTCCGCCTCGGCCGGGCGAGCAGCACCAGACCGCCCAGCAGGCCGCCCGCGCTCGCCCCCACCAGCGCGGTCACCTCCGACGTCGCGGACGACGGCTTGCCCGGCTTCACCGCGCGCGAGAACTGCACGAGCCGGACCTGGGTGCTGCCCTTGGTGTCCTCGGCGTGCCGGGTCAGCGCGCGCGAGACCGCGTTGGCCATGTCGACGGCCAGCTCGGGCTGCGCGGAGGTGGCCGTGACGGCGACCATCGGCGCGTCCGGCGAGGTCGCCGTGCGGACGCTGTCCCGCAGCGTGCGCACCGGCACACCGGCCCACACCTGCGCGTCGCCGAGCACCGCGAGCTGGGTGGCGACCCGGCCGTACGCCTGCGCGAAACCGCGGGCCGCGTCCGGGGTCGCCTTGTCGGTCGGTACGGCGACGACGTAACTGGTGGCCGTGTACGCCGGGGGCGTGAGCGCGCCGTACACGCCGCCGAGCAGACCGCCGAGGAACGTGCCCGCCACCAGCGCGGACCAGGCCGGCAGCTTTCTGGCACGGTCCAGGGACGGACGGAGCCGACGGGTCGGAGTGTCGGTCATGACGGGCTTGCTCCCTCGAAGGTACGGCGAAGTGCGGCGAAGTACGGCGGAGTACGGCGGAGTACGGGAGTACGGCGGAGGCCTACGGTGCGGCGGCGGACGGCGACGGACCGGCGACGGCCGCCGTGTACACGTCCATGAGGCGGGCGGTGCTGCGGGTGATGCTGTAGTGGTGCGCGGCCCGGCCCGCCGTGCGCGGTCCGGGACCCGCCGTACGGACCTCGGCGATCGCGCGGGCGTACGCGGCGGGGCCGCCGCGCACCCGCCGGGCGCCGGCGCGGGTCCCGGGGGGCAGGTCCTCGATCGCCGGGCAGGAGGCGTAGAGCACGGGCAGACCGGACGCCAGCGCCTCCACGGCCGCCAGGCCGAAGGCCTCCTCCGCGGACGGGGAGGCGAACAGGTCCATCGCCGAGGTCAGCGAGGGCAGGTCGGGGCCGGGGGTGCCGTCGGGGACGACGGGACGCTCGCCGGTGAACAGGACCCGCCCCGCCACCCCGGCCTCGCGGGCGGTGCGGCGCAGCACGTGCTCCTCGGGGCCGCCGCCCACCAGCAGCAGCCAGTGGTCCTCCGGCAGCAGGGCCAGCGCCCGGACCAGGACGTCGAACCGCTTGCCCCGGGCGAGCCGGCCGACACCGCCGACGACGAACGCGCCCTGAGGCAGGCCGAGGCGCCGCCGGGTGCGCTCCCGCCGCTGCGGGTCGAAGCGGAAACGGTCCAGGTCGATGCCGTTGGGGACGACCTCGATACGGGGGGCGGGCACACCCCAGCGCTTCAGCCGGTCGGCCACCGTCGGGGAGACGGCGACCGTCGCCGAGCCGAGCCGCTCGCTCGCCAGGTACAGCGCGCGCACCCCGGCCGTCAGCCGGCGGCCCTCCATCTGGGTGTCGCCCAGGGAGTGCTCGGTCGCCACGACCGCGCGGACCCCGGCGACCCGGGCGGCGAGCCGGCCGTAGACACAGGCCCGGTACAGATGCGTGTGCACGAGGTCGTAGCCGCCGGCCCGGATCACCCGGACCAGGCGCGGGAGCGCGGCCAGGTCGCGGTTGCCGCCCATGCCCAGGTGCACGACCCGTACGCCGTCGGCGCCGAGCCCCTCGGCGACCGCGCCGGGGTTGGTGAGCGTCACCACGTCGCAGTCGACCGGCAGATGACGCAGCAGCAGCCGCAACTGCTGCTCGGCACCGCCGACTCCGAGCCCGGTGATGATGTGCAGCGCCCTCATCACAGGCCCTCCACCGGGCGCCGGCGCAGCCGGTGCAGCCGGAGCTTGAGGTGCAGGCGCCACGCCGTGTCGTTCTGCCCGACGTGCGCCCGCGGCAGGGCGTGCGGGCCGGTCAGCGGGCCGGGGTCGATGGCGCAGGCGTAGGTGTAGCCCGCCTTCCGTACGGCCTCGACGGCGCGCGCGTCGACCGTGCCGTACGGGTAGCAGAACCCGTCGGCCGGGACGCCGGTCAGCTCCTCGATACGGGCCCGGCTCTCGGCGACCTCGGCGGTGAGCGTGGCGTCGTCCGCGCGGGTCAGGTCGACGTGGGTGAGACCGTGCGAGCCGATCTCCACGCCCTCGGCGGCGGCGCGCCGGATGCCGTCCGCGGTCAGCAGCGGCTTGCGCGGGCCGAGCGGGTCCCAGGCGTTGTCGCCGCCGAGCCGTCCGGGCAGGACGAAGAGGGTGGCGCCGCAGCGGAAGCGGCGCAGCAGCGGCAGGGCGCCGGTGAGGAAGTCGGTGTAGCCGTCGTCGAAGGTGAGGCCGACCAGGCCCCGGCCCTCGCCCCGGGCGCGCGCGGCGAGCAGCTCGGCGACGGACACGCCGCGCAGCCCGCGCCGGCGCAGCCAGGCCAGCTGCCGTCCGAGCCGCCCGGGGGTGACGGTGATGCGGTACGGATCGTCCGAGCAGTCGCCCACCGAGTGGTACATCGCCACCCAGGGGACGGGGCCCGGACGGGGCGCGGAGGGTCTGCCGGTGGCGACGGAATCAACGGGAGCGGCCATGTGTGAGCCTTCGTGTGACGGTGCGTACGGAGCGCAGTGCGGATGCGGATGCGGATACGGAGCGCCGGGCGACCGGGACGGACAGGGCGAGCGGCACGAAGACGGCGGCCACGGCCGGACAGCCGGCCGCGAGAGCGGCCACCGGGGACTCGAAGCGGCTCGCGGCGAACACCCCGGCGGCGACGGCGAGGACCGAGGCGAGCACGGGCCGGCTCAGCCGGCCCAGCACCTCGCGGACGCCGATCGAGACGCCGGCCGGGTCGCCGTGGCGGGCCGCGCGCAGGCCGGTCAGCAGCAGTACGGCCGTGACGGTGATGCCGAGGGCGTTGGCGGCGGCGATCCCCGCCACCCCCCAGCGGCTTACGGTCGCGGCACCGATCAGGGACGTGACGACGATGCCGGCCGCCATCACGCCGAGGGGGTACCAGCTGGGGCGGCCCGCGGAGAAGTAGCAGCGGACGAGGGCGCCCACGAGGGTCTGGCCGAGCAGACCGAGGGCGTACACGCGCATGACGTTCGCCGTCGCGGCGGTGTCGGCCGCGGTGAACGCGCCCCGCTGGAAGAGCAGTTCGATCATCTGCGGGGCGCAGGCGATCACCGCGCACATGCCCGCCAGCACCACACAGGACGCCAGCACCAGGTCCCGTTCCACCCGGGCGCGGGCCCGACGGGTGTCACCGTCGGCGAGCGCCCGCGCCACCACGGGGAAGGTGACGGTGCACACCATCAGCGACAGCGTCATCGGGATCTGGGCGACCTTCTGCGCGTAGTTGAGGTGCGAGATGGACCCGGCGGGCAGGGAGGACGCCAGGAACCGTTCGACGAGGACCTGCGACTGGCGGCACAGCGCGAACAGCAGCACGGTGGCGATCAGGGCGAGACGCACCGGCCGCTCCTCGGCGGCCGGCCCGGTGGCGGGGGCGGGCGCGGGCGTGCGGGACGCCAGCTGCCGCCACAGCGACGGCAGTTGCACCGCCACCATCAGACAGCCGCCCACCGCGACCCCGACGGCCGCCGCGCGCACCCCCCACTCCCCGCCGAGCAGGAACATCGTCGCGACGATGCCGGTGTTGTAGGCGACGTAGATCGCCGCCGGCGCGAAGAAACGGCGGTGCGCCCGCAGGGCGGCGCTGCAGTACCCGGCGAACCCGAAGGCCAGCAGGCTGAGCGCGGTGAGCCGGGTGCAGTCGACGGCGAGGCGGGGGTCGGGCAGACCGGGCGCCAGGGCGCGGACCAGGTACGGGGCCCCGGCGGCGACCAGCGCCGTCACCGCGGCGAGGGCCAGGCACAGCCGGGGCAGGGTGGCCCTGACCAGTTCGCGCACCGGGTCGCCGGGCACGCCCCGGGCCCGGCGCGCCAGCGCCATGCTGAACGCCGGGATCAGCGCGATCGCCAGCCCGTCCTCGATCAGCAGCGTCGCGGCGATCTCCGGCACGGTCCACGCGACCAGGAAGGCGTCCGTGTCGCTCCCGGCCCCGAACAACCGCGCCAGCGACTGGTCCCGCACCAGCCCGAGCAACGACCCGGCGATGGACAGCACCGCCGTCCCCAGCGCGGCCCGCGCGAGAAACCTCCGCGACACCCCGCCCGACTCACCCCCCGCCCCGACATCACGCACCACGGACGGACCGCCCGCACCATCACCGTCCACGCCGGCCCCGGACCCGCCGGGCGCGGGATCGCCGGCCGTCGTGCGTGCGCCGGTGAGTCCGGGTTCCGTGGGCCGGGGGCCGCCCGTCGTGGGGGTGTCCGCCGTGGGGCGGCCGGGTGCGGGGGTGCCGGTCTTGAGGCCGCCGGATTCGGGGCCGGTGGTGTCGGAGCCGGGAGTCTGGGACGGCAGCACTGTCATCGTGTCGCGGCCTCCTCGACCCGCTCGGATGCCTCATCGCTCCGGGCGGTGTGCGGCCGGTCGTCGCGGAACAGTGCCCACCACGCCGTCAGACCCAGGGCGATGCCGGTCAGGACGGTCGAGGGGCCGCCGATGTCGCCGTAGAAGAAGTCGGTGAGCAGCCAGAGCAGCAGGCCGACGGCGACGAGCGCGCAGTCGAGGCCGGGGCCGCGGCGGCGGGCCCGCAGCAGGCGCCGCAGCGCGCACACCAGCAGCGCGAGCCAGCCCCCGGCGAGCGCCAGCAGCCCGATCAGGCCCTGCTCGCTCAGCACCAGCAGATACATGCTGTGCGGCGACAGCAGCGCCTGCTTGTGGTACTCCGTGCCCGCGCCCGCGATGTCGCTGCCCGAGGACAGCGCCAGGGTGGCGTGCCCGTCGCGGTACTCGGGGAAGTTCTTCAGCCCCACGCCGGTCCACGGGTGCTCGCGCCACATGCCGGTCGCCGCCGCCCACAGGGTGTACCGGTCGACGACGGACTGGTCGGGCGTGTCGGCGACCTCCGTGATGCTGCCGATCCGCTCCTGCAGCATCGCCGTACCGACCCCGAACCCGCCCGTCAGCACGACGCCCGCGGCGACCACGGCCGCCGCCACCTTCAGCGCGCGCCGCAGCCCCGCCAGCACCAGCTGCACCGTGCACGCCAGCGCGGTCGCGATCCACGCACCCCGGCTGAAGGACAGCGCCAGCGGCAGCACCAGCAGCAGGGCGCACCCGGCGGCGGCCGTCCGCTGCCGCGCCGGGGCCCGCCCCAGCGCGATCCCCGCCGCGCACACCACGCCCAGCGACACCACCGTCGCCATGCCCATCACGTCCGTGGCTCCGAAGGTGCCGACCGCCCGGACGGGCTCGCCCTGGTACGAGGCACCGGTCCCGGTGACGTACTGGTGCACCCCGACGGCCCCCTGCCACAGGGCGAGCCCCACGAACGACCAGGCCAGCACCCGGAAGTCGGCCCGGCCACGGAGCAGCACCAGCACGGCGGCCGGGACGAGCACGAACACCTGCAGATAACGGCCCAGGCCGCCCAACGCCGCCTGGGGCGAGGCCGCCCCCATGGCGGCGAGCGCCAGTCCCACGACCGGCAGCCCCAGCACCACGGCCGCGCGGGGTGACAGCGGGCGCCGCCGTTCCCGCAGCAGGCGGATCACGCAGTATCCGACCACCAGCGCGGACACCACGTCGGCGGGTCCCGCGCCGTCCCCCGTCGGCGGCAGGCCCGCCAGGACGACCACCGCCACCAGCGGCAGGGCCGGCCCCAGGGCGGCGGCCCGGCGCGGCGGCGGGACGAGGACGTGGCTCACGTGGCGTCAGCTCCCCGTCGGGCGGACCAGCGTGGTCGCGGTGCGCAGCAGGATGCAGACGTCCCGCCACAGCGACCAGTCGTCGATGTAGGCGTTGTCGAACCGGCAGCGGTCCTCGATCGAGGTGTCACCGCGCAGCCCCTGGACCTGCGCCAGACCGGTGATGCCGGTGCGCATCCGGTGCCGGGTCGCGTAACCCGGATACGTCTGGCTGAACTGCGTGACGAAGTAAGGCCGTTCGGGCCGGGGCCCGACCAGGCTCATGTCGCCGCGCAGCACGTTCCACAGCTGGAGCAGCTCGTCCAGCGAGGTGCGCCGCAGCATGCGGCAGAACCAGCGCATCTCGTGCTCGTTGGCCACGCTCCACCGGGTCGCCGACTCGCGCTCGTCGACCGGACGGTGGGTGCGGAACTTCAGCAGCGTGAACGGCTCCCCGTTCCGGCCGATGCGCTCCTGCCGGAACACCACGCCCGGCCCGTCGGCCAGCCGCAGCGTCACCGCGCACACCAGCAACAGCGGGCCGGCCAGCAGCAGCAGCGTCCCCGAGACCAGGACGTCGAGCAGCCGCTTGCCGGGGCCGCCGTCGCGCGCCGGGGCGAAGTCCAGCCGCCGACAGGGGAATCCGGCCAGCCGGTCCCGCGCCGGGTACGGCGCCGGGTCGGCGTCGACCTCCCAGACCGCGCAGCCCGACGCGGCCAGTGCCCGCAGCAGCGGCCCCTGTTCGTCCCGTACCGAGGGGTGGACGGCGAGCACCGCCCGCACCCCGTTCTGGATGACCGCCCGCTCGACCTCCTCGTCCGTGCGCAGCACCGGCACGCCCTCGGCGTCGTCCTGCTGCCCGGCGACGATCCCCACCGGCCGCACCCCGCAGCGCGGATGGCGCAGCACGGCGGCGGCCACCCGCTGCGCGGTCGCGGCCGGTCCGACGACGAGCGCGGCGTGCGGATGGCGCAGCAGCGCGGCCCGCCGCCGCCCGTGCACGGCCGCGCGCAGCGCGCAGGCCGCCGCCGCCTGCACGGCGAGGCCCGTCAGCACGGTGCCGGCGGACAGCGCCTGCTCCGGCCGGTACGCGGCCCACAGCGCCGCGCCGGCCGGCCAGGCCACCGCGACACGACCGCACACGGCGGGCAGTTCCTCCAGCAGCCCCGGCACCGGCGGCCGGGTGTCACGCGGGCGCAGCAGCAGCGACACCGCGATCAGCAGGGCGATGAGCAGCGGATGGCGCTGGGCCCCGGGCAGCACCAGCGCGGCGGGCAGGACGGCGGCGCCGTCCGCGACGAGCAGCGGCAGCGGTGAGGCCGTCCGGGGCGGCGCGGCGGGCAGCCGGGGGCCGGTGTCGGCGCCGCGCGGCGGCATGACGGAGACGGGTGAGGGGAATCCGTGGTCCCGGGGCGTCACGCCGGGGGAGGGCACGGTGCGTTCGGCGGTCACGAGTGGATGGACTCCCTGTGCTCGAAGGGCTCGACGCGCGATGACGTCCGGTCGGCCTCGGCGTCCCCGGCCGCCCGGCACGGACGTGTCCTCGTCGCGGCGGGCCGGGTGCCGAGCAGGTCGTGGTAGACGTCGGCGACCGCCCGCGCGGTGTGCCGCACGTCGTGGAGGGACAGCACGTGCCGGCGTCCCCGGTCGCCGAGGGACGCGCGCAGCGCCGGGTCGAGCAGCAGCTCGCCGACCGCCCCGGCCAGGGCCCGGGGGTCCTCCGGCGGTACCACGCACGGGGCGGCGAAGGACGGTGGCAGGCTCTCGCGGGCGCCGTCGACGTCCGTGACGACCACGGGCCGCCCGCAGGCCATCGCCTCCAGCGGGGCCAGCGCCATGCCCTCCCAGCGGGACGGCAGGACGACGAGGTCGGCGGCCTGGTACCAGGGGGAGGCGTCCGCGACGGCCCCGGCGAACAGCACGGACCCGGGCGCGACCGCGCGCAGCCGGTCCCGGTCCGGGCCGTCGCCGACCAGGACGAGACGGGCGTCGGGCACCCGGCGCAGTACGGCGTCCCAGGCCCGCAGCAGGACGTCCTGCCCCTTCTGCCGGCACAGGCGCCCCACGCACACGGCGAGCGGCGCCTGCGCGCCGAGCCCGGCCAGCGGCGCGAGCCCGGCCCGTACGGGTCCCGCGGGCGCCGGGCGGAAACGGTCGGGGTCGATGCCGTTGGGCACGACGGTCCAGCGGCCGGTGATCCCGGCGTGCACGCCGGTGGCGCGTTCCGCCTCGCTCACGCACACCACCCGCGCGGCCCAGCGTGCCGCCCACCGCTCCCAGCGCAGCGCGAGGGCCGCCGTGCCGCCGCCCACCGCCTCGAACGACCAGGCGTGCGGCTGGAACACCGTGGGGATGCGCCCGCGCACCGCGAGCCGCCCGGCGAGCCCGGCCTTCGCGCTGTGCGCGTGCACCAGATCGGGGCGCACCTCGTCGATCAGCCGGGCCAGTTGCCGTACCTCCCGCGCCAGTGAGGCGCCCGGCGAACGCGTCGCCCCCCAGTGCCGTACGTGCGCGCCGAGCGACCGCAGCCGGCCGGAGAGCGCGCTGTCGGGGCAGATCGCGGCGACGTCCAGGCCGTCCGCGAGCTGGGCCCGCACCAGGTCCGTCACGACACGCGCCACTCCGCCGTCCACCGGCTGGGTGAGGTGCAGGACGCGCGGTCGGCTACCGGTGGGCGACGGGTGCACGGGCACGGTCTTCTCGCTCCCGAAGGCGCTCGGCGTGAAGGCGCCCATCACCGGGCGTCGACGGCGGCGAAGAGCACGCCGGCCCATGCCGCGTCCCGCTCGGACGTGAGCCGGAAGGCCGCCCGGTCACCGGCTTCCGGCAGGCCCCCTTCGAGGTCGAACACGTCGGAGTCGTAGCCGAGGGTGTTGGCGTACGCCGGTACCCGCGCGGGGGACGTGCCGCCGGGGTCGGCGATGGTGGAGTTCAGGACGTCGTCGAAGGGGTTGGCCCGGTCGGTGAACGCGGTGGGGGTGGGGCCCGCGGTGAGGACGAGCGAGTCGCCGGAGGTGCCGCGGTCGCCGTTGTACGCCACCAGTCCCGCCCGGCCCCCGGCGCCCGCCGGGAACGGCAGGTCGCGCAGCGGCATCTCGACCCCCGCGCGGCCGCCCAGCGGGGTGAAGCCGTCCCAGAGCGCGAGGTGCCGCAGCGGTTCCGCCGGGTTCTCGTACGCCACCACCAGCGTCCAGCCGCCCCAGGTCCCGGCCGCCGACCTGCCCATGGCCACATTGACCTGCGCCACCGTGTACGGACCCGGCGCGCTGTCCCGTACCAGCGCCGTCACGTCCGCCGAGGCCTGGAAGGCGTCCGCGCCGTCCGCCACCCGGTGCCCCACCACCGTGTCGGCGAGCAGCTCCTTGTACTCCCCGCCGGGCTCGGCGATCAGCACCCGCCCGTTGTCCTGCCACGGCTTCTGCTCACCGGCCAGCAGGTTGCCGCCCCAGTACAGGCGGGCGTACGTCACCCGGGAGCCGGCCGGCAGCCGGACCTCCGCGCGGGAGGAGTTGTACGTGTTCGGGTCGCTGTCGACGTCGACGTAGAACATGTCGAAGTCGCCGTTCACCCCCTGCGCGCCGGCCTGCACGTCCCGGCACGACGACGCCTGGGCGCGGCAGGTGGCGGAGGCGTTGGCGGCCCGCACGATGCCGCCGTGCTGGACTGCCCGGTACCGCTGGGAGAAGGCGAGGCCGTCGGCCTCCGGGGAGGGCGCGACCGGCGCGGCGGCCGCGGAGCCGCAGGGGGCCCACAACGCCGCGAGGGAGAAGACGCCCACCGCCGCACGGCGAAGCATCTGACCCGGGGATTGACGCATGACCGTCGGAGCCTTTCGGAACAGGGTGGCGGTGGCGGGCGGCGTGGACGAGTGCGATGCGGCCGCCCATGAGGGTGCTTCGGAGGGTCGCAACTCTAGTCACCAAAAGGACAAATTCACCGAAATTCGGTGAAACATGGCAAGTGTGTTGGAATCATGAAGCCTGTCCAGGGGAAGGAGAAGGGGTTGGCCGACCCGGCCCGCCGCTTCCCCGGCGACCCGCCGGGCGGAACGCGCGACGGGTGCGGGACGGGTGCGGGACGGGGAACCGAACGGCGCACCTCCGGTTGCGGGAGCCCCCGGGCGCTCCCACGGTGGGCTTCAAGATCCGAAGCCTGCGAAAGGAACCTCCATGCGCGCTCTGCCTGCCCGGCGCATCGCACTCGGCGCACTGTGCGCCGCCCTTCTTGCCGGCCTCACCGGCCCGGCCGCCGTGGCGGCCGACACGGCCGCCGAGCACGACCGCGCGGCGTCCTCCGCCGCACTGCTCGCGCAGGTCAGGACCGTCGACGGGGACGAGAACGGACTCACCCCGGTCGTCGACCTGCTGAAGGCCGTGCTCCGGGCGGACGACGGCCGAGCGTCCTCCGCCGAGGTCGGGAAGCTGGGCGACGCGGCGAAGAAAGCCCTGGCGAAGGCGGCCGACGAGGACCCGGTGGCCACGACCGAGACCACCACCGGGAGCACCACGACCGAGAGCACCACGACCGAGAGCACCACGACCGAGCCGTCGGTCACGACGACGGACGACACGCAACTGACCGTCTCCGGGGACGACCTCACGAGCGAGGAGCTGGCCGCCCTGCGGGAGGCCCTCGACAGCCTCCTCGAACTGCTCCGGCCCGACACCGGCACCGCCACGGACGCGGACGGGAGCACCACTCAGGAACCCACGCTCGGCAGCGAGTTGGCGGCCCGGGTGCAGGACCTCGTCGACGCCCTGCTCGGTACCGGGCCCCAGGTGTCGACCCTGCCCGCGCCGGCCGCTTCCGCGCAGACGCTGTTGCTCCCGGGCGTCACGTTCCCCGCGCTCACCTCGCTGCTGCTGCCGTCCACGGCATCCTCGTAAAACCCGCCGTCCTCGAAAAACTCTCATATGAGGACTTGCCAATCTCCCGCTTCATGGTTTCCGGTCCGGCCGGGGATCGTTAGGCACGGCGACAGAATTCCCCTCCGGTGACCGCGCTCGCGATTGCCGAAGAAAGGAACACGATGAAGTCCCTGAAGGCTGCCGCCGTCCTCGCCGGAACCCTGATCGCCGCCGGCGCCGCCGCGCCCGCGTACGCACAGGAGTCCAACGACCTGGCGGCCACCGGCCTCGACACCGGCCTGCGCACCGCGGTCCCCTTCGAGATGATGCCGCTGAACGAGTCGGAGGCACTCGACACCGACGAGACCAGGCTGCTCACGACGACGAAGGAAGCGGCGGCCGTGGCGAACGAGGCCAAGCCGGTCCACGGCGACCTGGGGCTGCACGCCTGAAAAGCACCCCTGCGGAATCCGGCCCCCAGTTTCCACTGGGGGCCGGATTCCGTTTGCCGCTACGGACAACCGTATGGACAAGGGAGTCGGACCGATGGTCATCGACATCGACGGAACCCCGGAAGGCACGCGACCGCCGCCCGCGCCGGAGGGCAGAACGCGGCGGGACGTGGCACGCGGACTGCGCACCGGCGCGCTCGCCACGGCCCTGGCGCCCCTGCTCGCCGCCTTCCGCGCACCGGGGAGAGCCCCGGACCGCGCCTCCTTCGACCGGACGCACCGGGGCCGCCGCATCCAGGGGACGCGGGCCGCGGACGGCCGCTGGCACGTCACCGTGGACGGCCGCCCCCTGCACCTGATGCGCCGGGCCGACGGCACCTGGCTGAGCATGGTCGACCACTACTGCTCCTACCCCACACCGCTCGACGCCGCCCGCGCCGCCGCGGACGCCCTCGCCCCCGGCGAGCGACTGCGCGCGGCGGGTACGGAACCGCGGCACGAGCACGCGGGAGGCCGGCATGGCGTACGTGCGTAAGGACGCCGCCACGCTCACGGCGGCCGAGAAGCGCAGGTTCGTGAACGCGCTGCTCGAGGTCAAGCGGCGCGGCGAGTACGACGAGTTCGTGCGCACGCACATCGCGTACTACGCCGCCGACGGTGAACGGGGGCTGCGCACCGCCCACATGGCGCCCTCCTTCCTGCCCTGGCACCGCCGGTTCCTGCTCGACCTGGAGGAGGCCCTGCGCCGGGTGGACTCCTCGGTGACCCTGCCGTACTGGGACTGGACCCGCGACCGCACGGCCCGCTCCGCGCCGTGGACCGCGGACCTGCTCGGCGGCAACGGGCGCCGTTCCGACCGCCGGGTGACGACGGGGCCGTTCGCGTACCGGGAAGGGAACTGGACGATCCGGGTGAACGTGACCGAGGCGGAGTTCCTCACCCGGGACCTCGGCCGCCGGGCCGACCCGATCGCCCTGCCGGGGAAGCGCGATCTGGAGTGGGCGCTGAAGGAGTCCGCCTACGACGTGGCGCCCTGGGACTCGACGGTCGCGCGGGGCTTCCGCAACCGGCTGGAGGGCTGGGGCACCGGCCGCGGCAGCGCCTCGTGGCGCAACCACAACCGGGTGCACCGCTGGGTCGGCGGGACCATGCTCTCCGCCGCCTCCGTCAACGACCCCGTCTTCTGGCTGCACCACGCCTTCGTCGACCTCCAGTGGTACCGCTGGCAACGCAGACACGGCGGGGCCCGCTACCGCCCCGCGACCGCGCCGGGCTCCGGCGACGAGCAGCACGGCCGGATCGTGTCCCGCCACGAGAGGCTGCCGCCGTGGGACGTGACCCCCGGAGAACTGGAGGACGTCAGCGCGACGTACCGCTACGCGTGAGATGACACGCGGGCACGGAGGAGCCCCGGCGCACCAGGCGCCGGGGCTCCTCCACGTCCCGTCACCCGTCCGCGCGCCGGTCGCCGGAGGCGGGGCGGAGAAGGCCGGTCTACGGCCCGGCGAGACACCCGTGCCGAAAGCCACGGTGGCCGCCTTCGCGCTACGGGACATCACCTCTGCTCACCGGTCAGGCGAAAGCGGGCCCCTCCACGGACGGCCGCACTTCCCGCCCAACGCGCCGGTTTGCGCCGGGTGATGGGCGGCGCCCGCAGCTCACTCCTCGGTCGTTCTCGTGCCGGACACGGCTCGTGCCCGACGCGCCATTCATCCGTCCGTGCGACAAGACATGGCTTTGACCTGCGTGTTCACACAGAACATACGCATCTGGGCGTTTTGGCTGTCCAAAAGCCGTCGGAGTCGCTTAGATTGGCGACGTTCGGTGACCGGTCCAACACGGACCGTGCCCGCTCGAGAAACGGAGAGGTAATGCGCAAGTACCAGAAGGCGGCCGTCGTGATGGCCATGCTCGGTAGCGTCGGCTTCCTCGGCGCCGGCGTCAGCCACGCCGGTGACAAGCCGGGCTTCGAGCTCAACAACGACCAGACGACGACCTGCGCCCAGGACAACTCGGTCCAGTCGCTGATCGCCATCGACGACGTGAACGCCGGTGTCGGCGCGCTCCTGGGCCTGGGCAACGCGGAGAACACCGAGGTCAACTCGGTCGCCTGCGCCTCCAGCCTCGGTCTCGGTGGCTGAGTAGTCGCTGTCAGGTGAATCGGGCGGGTCCCGAGGTCCGAGCCGCTGCGCTGCGGATCCCGGGCCCGCCCGGTCCCCTCGGCCGTTCCACGACCGTCAAGGAAAAAGGTTGATGTTCCAGTCGAAGAAGATCGCGGCGGCGGGCCTCCTGGGAAGCCTCGCTCTGATCGGCCTCGGTGCCGCGCAGGCCGTCGGTGCCGACAACTCCGGCACCTGCACCCAGAACGACAAGGGCCAGCTTCGCTGCGTACAGGTGAGTGAGCACCGGCTCGCCGAGAAGGACGGAAAGGTCCGCGTCGACAACGCGACGTCGCAGACCTGCTCCGGCAAGGGTGAGCTCACCTGCGCCAACACGCTCGTCGTCGACGGCGAGTAATTCCGGCGGCACGGTGACGCGCGCCGGCGTCGTTCGGTCATCGAATTGCCGGGCTGATGGTGTGACATCACAGCAGCAGTGCGAAGTCTCTTTTTCTGCCATGTGAATACCTATCGGCGTTTCGCTATCAATTGACGCAAAGGCCGCCCCGTATTCGGCGGCTGTCCCCGACCGGTCCGCCCCGGACCGTGTCACATCGAGAATGGAGAGATAAATGCGCAAGTACCAGAAGGCCGCTGTCGTGATGGCCATGCTCGGCAGCGTCGGCTTCCTGGGCGCCGGCGTCGGCCACGCCGGTGACAAGCCGGAGGTGGAGCTCAACAACGAGCAGACCACCACCTGCCTCCAGGACAACTCGGTCCAGTCGCTCGTCTCCGTCGACGACATCAACCTCGCCGTCGGCCTGCTGGGCCTCGGCAACGCGGAGAACAAGGAGGCGAACTCCGTGCACTGCGCGAGCGCCTTCGGCGTCGGCGGCAAGTGATCACCACTGAGTGATCCGGGCAGGCCTCGGAGTCCGATCGCATGCGATCCGGGCCCCGGGCCTGCCCGCTTCGTTGGCCGTCAAGGCATCCGGAACGGCGCCGTCGTCCAGTCGCGGCGGGGCCGAGCGTTGAGGAAAAGGTAGATGTTCAAGTCGAAGAAGATCGCAGTGGCGGTGGGAGTTCTGGGGAGCTCCGCCCTGATCGGCCTCGGTGCCGTTCACGCCGTCGCCGTCGAGAGCCCCGGGAAGTGCGCCGACGACGGCAAGGGCAACGTGCGCTGCGTGGACGAGGGCGAGCACGAGTTCACCAGCGGCACGTACGGGAAGGTCCACCTCGTCAACAACATGAAGCAGACCTGCTCCGGCGGGGGCGCGGAGGTCTCCTGCGGGACCAGCGTCGCCGTCGACGGCGAGAAGCCCTGACATCTTCGCGGTCATGAGGAGGGGGGGGGGGGGGGGGGGGGGGGGGGGGGGCCCCCCGGGGCGGCCGGGGCGGGGGGGCGGGGCCGGGGGGGGGGCGCC
>NZ_JBITCL010000002.1:185375-217082 GCF_044453165.1 Streptomyces sp. NPDC051740
CGCACGCGCCCTCACGCCCTCTGCCCCCCCCGCGCGCCCCCGCCCCCCCCCCCCCCCCCCCCCCCCCCCCCCCCCCCCCACATGACCCGCATCAAGCGGGAACGGCCACGGGCTCGGCACACGGCGACTCGACGGCGTTGCAGTACGGCAGGCCGCCGATGGGACGGTCGGTGCAGAAGCGGGCGATCAGGTCCGCGGACTCCTCACGGCGTTCGACCGTCACCAGGTGGTCCGCCTCCTTGACGGTGGTGAACCGCGCCCCCGGGATCGTCGCGGCCAGTTCACGCCCCATCTGCGGGGTGCACAGGGTGTCGTACTCGCCGGTGAACACCAGGGTCGGCACACGGGGGACCGGCAGGGGTTCGTAACAGCCGTGCGTCACCAGCCTGGTGTTGTGCTCGACGGCCTTCCTGATCTCGTCCGGCGTCTGGGTCGTGAACTGCCGCTGGAGCAGGCGCGCCACGGCCGTGTGCCTGCGGACCCGGCCGGCCTCCGGGTTCGACATGAACAGCCGTACCAGCCCGTCGGCGGCCCCCTCGATGTCGTTCCGTCCGAGCGCGTCCGACAGCCGCGGTACGGCGTCGGTGTAGAGGTCGGGGAGGCGGCCCGCCGCACCGGCGAAGACGATGCGCCTGACGGACTCCGGGTGGCGCTGCGCGAAGCGGAGGCCGACGACCTCGCCGAAGCAGCCGCCGAACAGGTTCACCCCGGTCACGCCGATCTCCGTCAGCATGTGCTGGACGGAGTCGGCGAGGAAGTCGATGTCGTAGCGGGCCGGCAGGAAGTCCGAACTGCCGTAACCGGGCAGGTCCACGGTGATCATCGTGCACAGCGGGGCCAGCCATCTCTCGTGGCTCTGCCAGGAGTACCGGTTCTGCGACGAGCCTCCGAGCAGCAGCAGCGGAGCCGTCTGCGGCACGCTCTGACGGACGATCCGGCACGTGTACGCGAAACCCTCGAAGGTGAGATCCCACTCCTGCACGGAGTCCTGGACGACGGTGACGGCAGTGCGCATGAACGGCTCCGAGGAGGACGAAAGGCGGCTGGCCGTTCCATGATTACCAGCAACCTGGTGGATCCGGCGCAATCACTCCAATGTGGGCGATCCGGCACCAAAGCCTTCCAAAACGCGAAAAGACCAGCGTTTCCGCTGGTCCATGCATGCTGGCGCCCCCGGCAGGACTCGAACCTGCGGCCAAGCGCTTAGAAGGCGCCTGCTCTATCCACTGAGCTACGGGGGCCGGTGTGGTGGCCTGTCGTCGTGGTGCCCGGGTTCGGGCCTGTCCGTGACGTCGCCGGAGACAAGGATAGGGCTCCCGCATCCTTGTCCCTGTTGCCTCGCCTCCGTGGCTCGATGTGGAGGTTCGGTGAAGCGGTCCTGATAATCGCAGGCAGGTACGAATCGTGCACCGCTTTTGGTCTCTCGCGCCACCGGGTGTTGTGCACTCGTTATGCCTGGGGCGTGCGCGCGTCGGGGTCGTCCCTTCCGTCCCTTGTGTCCTGTCGGCGCGCAGGCACACTCATATGCTTCAGAATTCCCCCAAAATTGGGCATTCTTCGCATGTGGTGACCTTGGACGTACGGCCCCAGCTGCTCGACGCACTCTCCGCCCTGCGCGACCGTGTCGCCGCCGCACGCTTCCCGCTGCCCCTGGCGGGGGCCGCACGCGCGCGTGCCAACCGCGACGAACTGCTCGCGCAGCTCGACGACTACCTGGTGCCCCGGCTGAGGGACCCCGAAGCGCCCCTGCTGGCCGTCGTCGGAGGATCCACCGGAGCCGGGAAGTCCACCCTGGTGAACTCCCTGGTGGGCCGCCGGGTCAGCGAGGCGGGCGTACTGCGGCCCACGACCCGGACACCGGTGCTCGTCTGCCACCCGGAGGACCACCACTGGTTCAGCGGGATGCGGGTGCTGCCCGACCTCACGCGCGTGTGGGTGCCCCACCACCGGGACCCCGCGGACGACCTGCTCCTGCCCGGCGAGGACCCCGCGCGGGTGCTGCACGTCGAGACCGCCGACACCCTGCCGCCCGGCCTCGCCCTCCTGGACGCGCCCGACATCGACAGCCTCGTCTCCGACAACCGGGTCCTCGCCGCCGAACTCATCAGCGCCGCGGACATCTGGGTCATGGTCACCACCGCCGCCCGTTACGCCGACGCCGTGCCCTGGCACATGCTGCGCACCGCCAAGGAGTACGACGTCACCCTGGTGACCGTCCTGGACCGCGTACCCCACCAGGTCGTCTCCGAGGTGTCCCGGCAGTACGGCGCCCTGCTCACCAAGGCCGGACTCGGCCACGTACCGCGCTTCACCGTGCCCGAGCTGCCCGAGTCGGCCTGGGGCGGCGGACTGCTGCCCGCCACCGCCGTGGCCTCGTTGCGGACCTGGCTGGTCCACCAGACGCTGGATCCCGCCGCCCGGCAGCACGTGATGGCCCGCACGGCGTACGGCGTCCTCGGCTCCCTCGACACCCGCATGCCCGAACTGGCCGGTGCGGCCGCCGCGCAGTACGCGGCCGCGCTGCGGCTCACCGCCGCCGTCGACGGGGCGTACGACAGCGAGCACGCGCGCGTGCGGGGCCGGCTGCAGGCCGGAGCCGTCCTCGCCGGCGACGCGCTCAGACGGTGGCGCGCCTTCCCCCTGGACTGCACCCCGGGCGAACTCCTCGACACCCTGGTGGAGAGCCTGAGCGCGCTGCTGCTGTGCGCCGTCGCCGCCGCCGACGAGCGCGTCGACGACGCCTGGCGGCGCGAGCCCGCGGCGGACGCCCCCGAGCTCGCCGGCCGCGGCGCCGCGCCCGAGAGCGCCGAGCACCGCATCGGACTGGCCGTACGGCGCTGGCGGCGCGAGCTCGAGGAGTACGCCGAGGACGAGGTGCGGGAGCTGGACCGGAGCGCCGCGCCCGACCCCGAGACGGTCGCCGCGCTGGTCGCCACGGCACTGCTGGGCGGCCGCCGGGCCCGGACCGCCGGGGAGGGGCTCGCCGAGCGGATCGGCGCGCACGGCGCGCTGCGGCTGCGCGACCGGGGCGGACGGCTGCTCGTCGCGTACGTGGACCGTGTCATGCGCGTCGAGCGCGAACGCCGGCTCGCCCCGCTCGACGCGCTCGAGGTGCACGCGGAGCCCCAGGCCGAACTCATCGCCGCGTTGTCCGTACTGCAGAAGGAGAGGTGACCGGTGACCGCCGTCACTGACCAGGACCACACCGAGCACCCCGAACACCCCGAGCGTTCCGACCGCGACGTCGGAGGACCACCCCGTACGGACACCGCGAGCCCCTGGGACGACGGGCTGATCGCGCGCCGGGTGAACGGGAGCGCCGACGAGGAGCAGGGCGCGGTGGCGGCGGCCCGCACGTCCGTGCCGCAGGCCGTGGCCCCGCTCGCGTACGACCCGTGGCTGCGGACGCGGCTCGACGCGCTGCGCGAGCTGGTGGGACTCTCCCGCACCCGGCTCGACAACCGGACCCTCGCACAGGCGGGCCGGGTCATCGAGGAGTCCACCGCGCGGCGCCGGCTCTCCGGACAGCACACCGTCGTCGCCATCGCGGGCGCCACCGGCAGCGGCAAGTCGCAGCTGTTCAACGCGCTGGCCGGAGTGCCCGTCTCGGAGACCGGCGTACGGCGGCCGACCACCGCCGCGCCCATCGCGTGCAGCTGGAGCGACGGCGCGGCGAGCCTCATCGAACGCCTCGGCATCCCGCCCAGGCTCAGGCGGCGCCCCCTCCAGGCGACCGCGGACGCCGACGAGCGGCTGCGCGGGCTGGTCCTGGTCGACCTGCCCGACCACGACTCGGCGGCCGTCCAGCACCGGGAGCAGGTGGACCGCGTCCTGGGCCTGGTCGACGCGGTCATCTGGGTCGTCGACCCCGAGAAGTACGCCGACGCCATGCTGCACGAGCGCTATCTGCGGCCCATGGCGGCCCACGCGGAGGTCATGTTCGTCGTCCTCAACCAGACCGACCGGCTGCCCGGGGAGGCCGCCGAGCAGGTCCTGGACGATCTGCGGCGGCTGCTCGACGAGGACGGCATCGTCCTGGGGGAGTACGGCGAACCCGGCACGACCGTGCAGGCGCTGTCCGCGCTCACCGGGGACGGGGTCGGCGAACTGCGGGAGTCGCTCGCCCGGTTCGTGGCCGAACGCGGGGCCCCGGCCCGGCGGATCTCCGCGGACGTGGACATCGCGGCTGCCAGGCTGCGGCCCGTGTACACCACCCGGCGGCGCACCGGGCTGAGCGAGGAGGCGCGCGAGGAGTTCGCCGACCGGCTCGCGGACGCCGTGGGGGCCACCGCCACGGGCGAGGCGGCCGAACGCGCCTGGCTGCGCAACGCGAACCGCGCGTGCGGCACGCCCTGGCTGCGGCTGTGGCGCTGGTGCCAGGAGCGGGGCGAGCCGTCCACCGGCCGGGTCGCCCCGCGCGGTCAACCCGAGGAGGAGGCGACGGCCAGGCAGCGCGTGGAACAGGCGGTGCGCACGGTGGCCGACCGCGCCTCGGCCGGACTGCCGGCGCCGTGGGCGCTGGCTGTGCGGGAGGCGGCCGTACGCGGCTCCCAGGGCCTGCCGGAGGCGCTGGACGAGCTGGCCGTACGCGCGGGACTGCCGCCGGGGAGGCCGCCGCGGCCCGGGTGGTGGCCCCTGGCCGTACTCGTCCAGGTGTCGATGACGGCCCTTCAGTTCGCCGGCGGACTGTGGCTGCTGGCGCAGATCATCGGGGTCATGGCGCCGAACCTGGGGGTGCCGGTGCTGCTGATGGCGATCGGCATCGTCGGCGGCCCGCTCGTCGAGTGGAGCTGCCGCATGGCGGCCCGGGGGCCCGCCCGGAGGTACGGGCAGGAGGCGGAGAGACGGCTGCGGGAGGCGGCCTCGGGGTGCGGCCGGGCCCGCGTCCTGGATCCGGTGGCGGCGGAACTGCTGCGGTACCAGGAGGTACGGGAGCAGTACGGGCGAGTGGTGGGGGTGGGAGCGGGATCGGGAGCGGGGGCCGGCCGGGGCTGAGGCGGAGCGCCTCCTTCGGGTGGCGGGGATGTCCACAGGCCGGCGGTGGTCCACAGTGCTCAGCGGGCCCGGCCCGGCGGAGGCAGTCTGGCTTCGCGGCGATCGCGGGACGGTTCGCGGTCGCCCTGCCGGACGGCAGCCGTACGGGACGGGCCCGTACGCGTATCAGCCCGGCGCCGGTGCCGCCGCGCGCGGCCGGCGGGTCCGGGCGAGGGAGGGAAACACGATGAACGAGACGATGGTGTGCGTGGTGGGCAACGTGGCGACGCGGCCGGCGTACCGGGAGACGGCCTCCGGCCCCGCGGCCAGGTTCCGGATCGCGGTCACGTCCCGGTACTGGGACCGGGAGAAGAGCGCCTGGGCGGACGGACACACCAACTTCTTCACGGTGTGGGCGAACCGGCAGCTCGCCACCAACGCGGCGGCGTCGCTGTCGGTGGGCGAACCGGTGATCGTGCAGGGCCGGCTGAAGGTGCGTACGGAGACGCGCGAGGGACAGCAGGGGTGGATGTCGGCGGACATCGACGCGGTGTCGATCGGCCACGACCTCGCCCGGGGCACGGCCGCCTTCCGGCGCGCGCAGCGACCGGAGCAGGTCTCCGTGCCGGAGCGCCCCGAACCCAACTGGGAGAACGGACCGGAGAATTCGGCGACCGCGGACGGAACCGCGCCCCAACGGCAGCCGGAACCTGCGACGGTGACATGAGGTCAGTGATTCGGTCTCCACACCGACGCCGACCGAACCGAGGCTTATCGGCTGATGCGTACCGGAACATCCTGGATGGATTTGTCGATAAGTCCTGCTCGCGAAGGCTTCCGCGATAACGATTCCGAGTCGGATCACTGCTCCGACGCGATCATCGGCGAGCGCGCATCGCCGCCTCCTTAGGATGCCGGGCATGGCTCCCGGCACTCCCGGGGCCGGTGATTCTGCTGGTGGGACCGTCAGCCCCCCACGTCAACGGGTCCCGCCCGGGAAGGATTTCGGTGTTTGCTTCGTTCTCCGCGGGGCCCGCGCGCGGACGCGGCCCGGCCCGCCTCGCCGCAGGGGCGCTGGTGTCCGGACTCGTCGCCACAGCCGTACTGGCCGGTGCCGGGACGGCGGCCGCCGCCGACGAGGAGACGGCGCCGGATCACAGCGGGGCGGCCGCGACCATAGGCGGACTCAAGACCTACGGAGCGGCCGTGATACACGATGCCGCCGGGGACCAGCAGGTGTCGGCGGGGCTGTTCGAGATGTCCGTCGAGGGCGGCGGCATGCTGCAGACGTACTGCGTCGACATCCGGACGCCCACGCAGAAGGACGCCAAGTACCACGAGACCGCCTGGAGCGGGACCTCGCTGGGCACCAACGAGGACGCCGGCCGGATCCGCTGGATCCTGCGGAACTCCTACCCGCAGGTCAACGACCTCGCGGCACTCGCGAAGAAGGCCGGCGTACGCGGCGGGCTCACCGAGCAGGACGCGGCGGCCGGCACGCAGGTGGCCATCTGGCGGTACTCCGACGACGTCTCCGTGGACGCCGTCGACCCCCAGGCCGAGCAGCTCGCCGACTACCTGCAGAAGAACGCCCGCGACCAGGCGGAGCCGAAGGCGTCGCTGGCCCTGGACCCGCCGGCGGTCTCCGGCCGCCCGGGTGGGCGGCTCGGCCCGGTCACGGTGCGCACCGACGCGCGCAGCGTGACCGTCTCCCCGCCGGCGGACGCCACCACGACCGGGGTACGGATCGTGGACAAGGACGGCGAGCCCGTCACCACCGCCACCGACGGCAGCCAGGTCTTCTTCGAGGTGCCCGAGGACGCGGCGGCCGACACCGTCGAGCTGACCGCGCAGGCCTCGACGACGGTGCCGGTCGGCCGCGCCTTCGTCTCCGAGAGCCGGAGCCAGACGCAGATCCTGGCCGGGTCCAGCGAGTCGACCGTCTCGGCGACGGCGAGCGCCACCTGGGCGCTCAAGGGCGCGATACCCGCGCTGTCCGCCCGCGAGAACTGCGCCAAGGGCGGGGTGGACGTCACCGTCGCCAACCAGGACGACGAGCCGTTCACCTTCGAAGTGGCGGGCGCGGAGCACACCGTCGCGGGCGGCGAGTCCCGCACGGTGACGGTCCCGCTGAGCGAGGGCCGGCCCTACGACTTCACGGTCACGGGCCCGAACGGCTTCGAGCAGCGCTTCACCGGCATGCTCGACTGCCTCACCCGGGCCGCCGAGATCGGCACCACCACCCACACCCTCACGGGTCCGGACCCCACCCCCCTGACCGACACTCCCACCGGCACCAACCTCGCCGAGACCGGCTCCTCCGGCGCCACTCCGTGGATCGCCGGCGCCGCCATCGCCCTGGTCGTCCTCGGCGGGGCGGGCCTGGTCGTCACCCGCCGCAGGAACACCCCCTCCGGCGACTGAGGCACTCCTCCGGCCCGGTGTGCCGGCGTCCGGTGGCGCGAGGGAAACGGGGGCCGGGATCCGGCCGGTCGCGGCCCTGGTCGTTCCGGGAGCGCCGCTGACGGGGTCGCCCGTGCCGCTCGGGTGAGGAGAGGCAGCGCCGCCGACCGGGGTGCCCGAAGACACTCGGCAGTGAAACACCAGGTCAGAGCCCTCCGGCCGGACGGGTTTCCCCCCAGGGGTGGCGGTCGGGCAAGATGGGGTGTATCTGCCCACTGCCAGATTTCAAGCTGCCGGACGGTTTCTCTTGGCTGAGTACATCTACACCATGCGCAAGGCGCGCAAAGCGCACGGCGACAAGGTGATCCTCGACGACGTCACCCTGAGCTTCCTGCCGGGAGCGAAGATCGGTGTCGTCGGTCCGAACGGCGCTGGTAAGTCCACCGTTCTGAAGATCATGGCGGGGCTGGAGCAGCCGTCGAACGGTGACGCCTTCCTCACCCCCGGTTACACCGTGGGCATCCTGCTCCAGGAGCCCCCGCTGAACGAGGACAAGACCGTCCTGGAGAACGTCCAGGAGGGTGTCGCCGAGGTCAAGGGCAAGCTCGACCGGTTCAACGAGATCGCCGAGCAGATGGCGACCGAGTACACCGACGCGCTCATGGACGAGATGGGCAAGCTGCAGGAGCAGCTCGACCACGCCAACGCCTGGGACCTCGACGCCCAGCTGGAGCAGGCCATGGACGCCCTGGGCTGCCCGCCCGGCGACTGGCCGGTCGCCAACCTCTCCGGTGGCGAGAAGCGCCGCGTGGCGCTGTGCAAGCTGCTCCTCGAGGCGCCCGACCTGCTGCTGCTCGACGAGCCCACCAACCACCTCGACGCCGAGTCGGTGAACTGGCTGGAGCAGCACCTCGCCAAGTACGAGGGCACCGTCGTGGCCGTCACCCACGACCGGTACTTCCTGGACAACGTCGCCGGGTGGATCTGCGAGGTCGACCGCGGCCGGCTGCACGGCTACGAGGGCAACTACTCCAAGTACCTGGAGACCAAGGCCACCCGCCTCAAGGTCGAGGGCGCGAAGGACGCCAAGCGGCAGAAGCGCCTCAAGGACGAGCTGGAGTGGGTGCGGTCCAACGCCAAGGGGCGGCAGGCCAAGTCCAAGGCGCGTCTGGCCCGCTACGAGGAGATGGCCGCCGAGGCCGACAAGATGCGGAAGCTGGACTTCGAGGAGATCCAGATCCCGCCGGGCCCGCGCCTGGGCAGCGTGGTCGTCGAGGTCAACAACCTCACCAAGGGCTTCGGCGAGAAGCTCCTCATCGACGACCTGTCGTTCACGCTGCCGCGCAACGGCATCGTCGGCATCATCGGCCCGAACGGCGCGGGCAAGACCACGCTGTTCAAGATGATCCAGGGGATCGAGGAGCCGGACTCCGGTTCCATCAAGGTCGGCGACACCGTCAAGATCTCGTACGTCGACCAGAGCCGCGAGAACATCGACCCGAAGAAGACCCTGTGGGCGGTCGTCTCCGACGAGCTCGACTACATCAACGTCGGCCAGGTCGAGATGCCTTCGCGGGCGTACGTCTCCGCGTTCGGGTTCAAGGGCCCGGACCAGCAGAAGCCGGCCGGGGTGCTCTCCGGCGGTGAGCGCAACCGGCTGAACCTCGCGCTCACCCTCAAGCAGGGCGGCAACCTGCTGCTCCTCGACGAGCCGACCAACGACCTCGACGTCGAGACGCTCTCCAGCCTGGAGAACGCCCTGCTGGAGTTCCCCGGGTGCGCCGTGGTCGTCTCCCACGACCGGTGGTTCCTGGACCGGGTCGCCACGCACATCCTCGCCTACGAGGGCGAGTCCAAGTGGTTCTGGTTCGAGGGCAACTTCGAGTCGTACGAGAAGAACAAGGTCGAGCGGCTCGGGCCGGACGCCGCGCGTCCGCACCGCGCCACCTACAAGAAGCTGACCCGGGGCTGATCTCTTGCGGCACATCTACCGCTGCCCGCTGCGCTGGGCGGACATGGACGCGTACGGCCACGTCAACAACGTGGTGTTCCTCCGCTACCTGGAGGAAGCCCGTATCGACTTCCTGTTCCGCCCGGAGAAGGACTTCAAGCAGGGGTCCGTGGTGGCGCGCCACGAGATCGACTACAAGCGGCAGCTCGTCCACCGGCACCACCCGGTCGACATCGAGCTGTGGGTCACGGAGATCAGGGCGGCGTCCTTCACCCTCACCTACGAGGTGAAGGACGACGACCTCGTCTACGTCCGCGCGTCGACGGTGATAGTGCCGTTCGACTTCGAGGCGCAGCGTCCGCGCCGGCTCACCGCGGAGGAGCGCGAGTTCCTCCAGGAGTACACGGACGACCCCGCCGAGGAAGAGGAGGAGGCCGTCGCCGCATGACGGTGCTCCACCTCGCCGACGAGAGGGAGGCCGCGGATCTCGCGGCCTTCCTCTCCCGGCTGCTGCGCTACGACCGTTCCGCCGCGGTGCGGCTGCAGGCGGCCGGCACGGCGCTCGCCGTCTTCGGCCGGCCGCCCTCCTTCGAGGTGCTCGCCGTCCGCGCCGTACGGCTGGCGAAGCCGTACGAGAACGGGCTCGACGTCACGCTGGACATGACCGTGTCCGCCGGTGAGCTGCTGGAGTCGGTGGACGAGTCCGCCGCCACGGCCGCCGTGCCGGGGGCGGTGACCGGGCCGCCGTGGGCCGGGGTGCTGCCGCCGCGCGGCGGCTGGCGGGCCGAGCCCGGACTGCCGGCGCCGCGGGAGCTGAGCGGGCTCGTCGCCGCGTCGGTCGCGGAGTTCCGGTCCCGTACGGAGGGGCTGGCGCCCGAGTCGCGTACAAGGGCCGAGCTCGACCGGATCGGGCGGGAGATCTGGTCCCGCACGGTCGCGGAGACCGGGCTTCCGGTGCGGGCGGT
Organism: Streptomyces sp. NPDC051740; assembly: GCF_044453165.1. Classification (NCBI taxonomy): domain Bacteria; kingdom Bacillati; phylum Actinomycetota; class Actinomycetes; order Kitasatosporales; family Streptomycetaceae; genus Streptomyces; species Streptomyces sp. NPDC051740. The sequence goes on from NZ_JBITCL010000002.1 coordinate 195,669, forward strand.
GCACGCCGCCCAGTCGCTGGGGTTCCTGCGGGGCGGCGAACAGGGGCTGTTCTCCTCGGGGTCGTGGCTCCGGCTGCGTACGCCCTACGGGTCGGTCGCCGTGCGCCGGGCGGGCCTCGGGACGCTGGACCTCAGCGTGCGCTGAGAGCGGTCCGCGCACCCGCTCACCGTCCCCCGCTGTCGTCCGGGCGGACGGCGATGTGGTCGGGTTCCAGTTCCAGCGCGACGCGGTCACGCATGTTCAGCGCCTTCGTGTACTCGGCGGGCAGCTGGAGGCGTCCGGCGCGGTCGAGCATGGCGTACTCGCGGGCGACGACGGTCTCGTGGCCGGTGGCCGCGTCGACCTCGCTGCGGCGCAGCACCTCGGTGGAGGTACGGCCGTCACGGATGGCGACCGTACGGCGGACCTCGCCCGCCACCGCCTGGTCGTGGGTGACGATCACGATGGTCGTGCCGAGCCGTTCGTTCGCGGTGCGGAACGCGGCGAAGATCCGCTCCGCGGTGTGGGAGTCCAGTTCGCCGGTGGGCTCGTCGGCGAGGAGTACGGAAGGATCGCCGGCGAGGGCCACGGCGATGGCGACGCGCTGCTGCTGACCGCCGGACATCTCGTGCGGGCGGCGGTCGCGGCAGTCCGCCACCTCCAGCAGCTCCAGCAGTTCCAGGGCGCGTTCGGCGCGGGCCCGGCGTCCGGGCCGGGAGCGGCTGCCGCGGCGGCCGGCGAGCCGCATCGGCAGGGCGACGTTCTGCGCCGAGGTCAGATAGGGCAGCAGATTGCGGGACGTCTGCTGCCAGACGAAGCCGACGACCTCACGGCGGTAGGCGAGGCGGTCCCCGGCGGTCATCGTGAGCAGATCACGGCCGGCCACGCGCGCCGCGCCGGCCGTGGGGGTGTCCAGGCCGGCCAGGATGTTCATCAGGGTCGACTTGCCGCTGCCGGACGCGCCCACGAGCGCCATCAACTCGCCCTCCCGCACCAGGAGATCGAGCCCCTGGAGCGCCTGCACCTCCACCCCGTCCGCGGTGAAGACACGGACCAGGCGGTCGCAGGTGATGAGCGCGTCATGGCCGTAGGCCGGGCGGTCACGGTCGGCGGCGACGCGGTCGGCCAGCTCGGCGAGCGTGGGATCCGAGGTCATCGGGGGCCTCCTGGACGGGAGTCGGTCACTGCGGCACCGTACGGGCGGACCCGGCCGCCGGACGACCGTGCGACCACCCGGTTCCCGGGTCCGGAACGGGGGCGGTCGTGCCACGGTCGTAGCGGTCGGGGCGAGGCGGCAGAGGACGTGGGTGAGGCGGGAGAGGACGTGGGTGAGGAGCGGAACGCCGCGGGTGAAGGGCGGGGTATCGGGGGAAGCGCCGCGGGCCCGGACGCCGTGCGGCCACCCGGGCCCCGAGCCCGGAACGGGGGCGGTCGTGCCGCGGTCGTAGCGGTGGGGGCGATGCGGGGGAGGGTGTGGGCGAGGAGTGGGACGTCGTGGGTGAAGGGCGGGGCATCGGGGGAAGCGCCCTCGGGGAGGGTGCCGGATGGGGCATCGGGGGAAGCGCCGCCGGGGAGGGGGTCGGGCGGGGCATCGGGGGAAGCGCCGCCGGGGAGGGGGTCGGGCGGGGCATCGGGGGAAGCGCCGCCGGGGAGGGGGTCGGGCGGGTCATCGGGCGTCACCCGCCCTCAGCTCCCGCACCGACCCCCTGCGCCCCGTCCACCAGGCCTGCGCCGCCGCGATTCCGACGGTGACGGCCACCACGGTCAGCGCCGGTACCAGCAGGGACACCGGGTCGGTGCGCAGCGCCGCCCGCCCCGCCGGGGACGCGGACGAGGAGACGGCGATGGCCGTCAGATCGATGCCGGGCGACAGCAGCCGGATGGCGGCCCACGCCGTGACGGTGCCGCCGGCCGCCGCGAGCAGCGCCTGCGGCAGGGACTCCAGGACGAGCAGACGGCGGCCCTGGGCCCGGGTGAGGCCCATGGTGCGCAGCCGGGCCAGCAGCGCGGCGCGTTCGGGAGCGGCGCGCAGCAGGGTCAGCAGCAGGGCGAGCACCGCGTACCCGGCGCCCGCCGCCACCGCCGCCGTGTAGACGCGCTCGGCGCCGGACTGCAGGGGCGAGTCGACGTACCGCGCGAACTGTTCCGCCCGGAGCCGGACCTGCGCGGCACCGCCCGCGGCCTCGCGCAGCGCGCCCGCGTCCGGCCGGTCCCCGGTCACCAGCAGCGTGGTCGGACGGTCGGGGCCGTCGGGCAGCCCGGAGCGGTCCACGACCAGGAAGTCCAGCCCGGCCAGCACCGGGGTCCGTTCCCGCACCTCCACGATCCGTACGGTGATGTCACTGCCGTCGTCCAGGCGCACCCGGAACGGCCGGGTGCCGTAGCGGTCGGCGACCTCGGGGGAGGCCAGGGCGGGCAGGGCCCCGGCACCGGACGCCTTCAGCAGGTCCGGATCGAAGGCGCCGATGTCCGTGTGCCGGCTGAGGGCCGCGTAACCGGCCGGGTCGACCCCGGCCACCGGCACGGTCAGCCGCCCGCCCGGGGGCATACCGTCGTAGGAGACGCTCACGGCGGTGACGTCCCGGACGCCGGGTGCGCTCCGGACCCGCTCGGCGAGCCCCGGCGGCAACGGCCGCATCCCCTCGACACGGGCGTCGGCGCCGACACCGAGGACGGCCGCGCGGTCCCGGGCGTCGGCCACACCGGTGAGGACGGAACCGCCGAACGCGGCCGTGGTCAGCGCCGTCAGCAGGGCCAGCAGCGGCAGCACCGCGGACCCGGACGCACGGCCCGCGCGGGCCAGCGACAGCGGGCCCACCACACCCCGCAGCCGCCCGGCCGGACGGGCCAGCCCGCGCAACGGCAGCGGGTACAGCCGCACCAGCACCAGCGCGGCGATCACCCCCACCAGCACCGGGGCCGACGACACCAGCCCGTCCCCGGACGCCCCCTCGCCGTCCGGCGTACCGCGCGTGCGCAGCGCCACGACCGCGCCCGCCGCCAGCGTGAGCAGCGTGAGCTCGGCGACCGTGCGACGCCGTGACGGGCGGGCCGAGGCGAGGTCGTCACGGGCGGCGTGCACCCGTACCGCGCGGTGCGCGGCGACGGCCCGCAGCGGCAGCGCCACGGAGGCGAGCAGGGCGGCGGCACCGGCGGCGGCCACGGCGTACGACAGCCGGCCCCCGTCGACCGTGAGCCGGGCGGCGGCCAGACCCAGGGCGGCCGCCGGCACGGCGACCACCGCCGTCTCCGCCAGCAGTCGCCCGGTGAGACCGCGCAGGGAGGCGCCGCGGGCGCGCAGCAGGGTCAGCTCGGCGCGGCGCCGGTCGGCGGCGAGACCGCCCGCCATCAGCAGGACGACGGCCGCGACCGTGCCGGTGCCGAAGGCGGCGACGGCCACCAAGGGGCCGATGACGGAACGCAGCCCGGTGTACTCGGCGAGCACCTCGTCGAGCGAGGTCTCCGCTTCCACGGTCGGCGCGGCGACCGCACGGGCCCGCTGGAGCAGCGGGCCCGCCTCCAGGGAGGCGACGGCCGACGTCAGCCGCGGCAGGTCGTAGCCGTGCAGGGCGGACACCTCGGGGGCCAGCATCCAGTACCGCTCAGGGATCCCGCCCGTGCCCAGCAGCGCCGGGGCCGCGTCCGGGGGCAGCAGCAGCGCGCCGACCCAGAACACGCTGCGCGACGGATCGCCGGGGACGGTCACCAGGCTCGGGCCGCGCAGCACGGGGGTCGTCGACCAGTACGCCTGACGCGGCGCGCGCGGTTCGACGACACCGGTGACCCGCACCGCGAGCGGGGCGCGCTCCACACCGGGCACGTGGACGACCGAGCCCACCTCGATGTTCAGTTTCCGGGCCGTCTCGGCGGTGACGGCGGCCTCGACCGCCGTCGTCGACGCGGTGACGCCGTCCGGGGCCTTCGGCAGCCGGCCCTCCCGCAGCCGGGAGTGGCCGGCGAGCCCGCTCGGGGCGACGAGGTGGAACTGCGGGGCGAGCCCGTCCGGCCGGGACAGATACGGGTCCGGGGCCGCCAGCCGCCGGGTGGTGCGCACACCGTAGGACGACTGGTCCGGGTCGGGCGGGAGGGAACGGCCGGGCAGCGTGAAGAGCTCGGCGTAGGGGCCGCGCACGGCGTCCTCGCGCAGCTGCTCCTCCCACGTTTCGAGGGGTATGACGCCGTCGGGCCGGGAGGCGTACAGCTGGACGGTGGTGCGGTCGGGTCCGGCCACCTCCATCGACCGGCGCAGCCCCGCGTCGCCGTACCGGTCGACCGCGAGCGGCAGCGCGGCGGCCAGGAACGCGGTCACCGCGACCAGCACCGCGAGCGCCGCAGCCGCCCCGGGCGCCGACCGCAACCGGGTACGCACCCAGGGCACGGCCACCCGCACCCGCCCCGAAGTCCGCTCGCTCACGTCACTCGCCTCCCGTTCTGGCAGCGGTACGGCCGTGATGGGCGGTGGTGGTGAGGAGTGCCGGGTTGTCGCGGCGCCGGGTGTGCGGGGTCGGGGTGTCCATCCTCAACCGCCTCCCCGTTCCCGCAGTGACGTCACCGGGTCCGCCCTGCGCAGGGCCAGTACGGTCGTGATCAGCAGGGGGGCCGCGGCCACGGCGGTCAGGAGGGTGGCCACCTGGGCGGGGGGCAGCTCCACCAGGACCCCGGGGACCGGGCGGGTGGCCTCCGCGGTCAGCATGACCAGGGGGATCACCGCCCGGGCCAGCACCGCGCCGAGCAGGACGCCCACCACCAGCGCCAGACCGACCAGCACCCCCTGCTCGACGAGCACCACCCGGGCCAGCCGCCGCCGGGAGGCGCCGAGCGCGCGCAGCACCGCGAACTCGGCGGACCGTTCCCGCAGCGACCCCGCCGCGCTCACCGCGAACCCGACCGCCGTCAGCGCCGCCGCCGCGAGGGCCGCCGCCCCGAACGCGGTGCCCGGCCCGGCGCCGAACGGGTCGTCGCGCAGCTCCGCGGCGATCTCGTCCCGCACCACCACCCGGGACGGATCGATGTCGGGCCGGCCGCGCAGCGCCTCCGCCACCCGCGCCGACGCGCCCGGCGCGGTCGCCAGCCACCACTCGTTCGGCAGCACGCTCTCCCCCTGGCGCGCCTGGATCATCCGGTTGACGGACCGCAGGTCGACGAGCAGGGCCCCGCCGTCGTCCTTCCCGCCGGTCGGCGTGGACGGCAGCTCCCGCACCGCCCGCGCGAGCCGCAGCGGCACGGTGACCCCGCCGATCCGCACGTCCACCCGCTGCCCCGCCCGCGCGCCCGCGGAGGCGAGGTAGCGGTCCGTCGCCACGGCGGTGACCTCGGACGACGACGGCTGCGGCACCTGGAGGCCGATGGTGAGCGGAGAGGGCCGCCAGGCCAGGTCCGCCGGGAGGTGGCCGGTGCCGTAGACGACGGTCGTCGGGTCGTCGGAGACCACACGGGGCTGGTCGGGCCCGGTGTTCCCGCCGGGGGAGGACACCGCGTCGCCGGCGCGGACGGACAGCTTCCACTCGGCCGGCAGCGACAGCTCCCGCTCCCGGCCGCCGGTGTCCGTGGCGGTCAGCGCCGCCAGGGTGAGGCGGTGCCGCTCGGCCTTCCCGACCGGCTGGACCAGCTCCAGCCGGAGCCCGGTCAGCGTCAGCGCGCCCATCGGCGCCTCGGTGACCGCCGCGAGGTCGAAGGCGAGGTCGTGGGGGCGTCCGTCGGCGCGCAGCCCGCCGAGGCCGAGCGAGTACGGGGTGCCGTAGGAGTCCTCCACGGTGGCGGTGACGTCGACCGGGGCCCCCGCGTCCGCGCCCCGCAGCGCCGCCGTCAGCGCCAGCCGCGCGGTGCCCGCCGGTACGCGGACGCCCGCCGGGGCACCCTCCGGCGGCAGCTCGGACATCATCGCGGGCACCGGCACCGGCGCCAGGTCGGAGCGCATCAGCACCGTGTCCGCCGCGTGCGCGGTGTCCAGCGCCAGCACGGTCGCCGTCCGCCCGCCGGACAGCGGCAGGGTCGTACGGAAGGCGGGAGCGGCCGCGCGTACGCCGGACACGGCCGCGTACGCCTGACCGCGGCCGAACACGTCCTCCCCGGTGGCCAGGACCCGCACCGGCGCACCGGCCCGGAAGTCCGCCTGCTCGTCCTGCGAGCGCTCCCACGAGGAGCCCTGGCCGATCGCCAGCATGCCCAGCGCCACGGCGAGCACCAGCAGCAGCACCGGGCCGGCCCCGCGCATCGGGCGGCGGCTGAGCTGCCAGCCCGCCAGCGCCCCCGGCAGCCCCCGGCCGCGGGCCGCCCACCGCTCGGCCAGCCGCGCCACCGGCGGCAGCAGCCGCAGCGTCAGCACCGTACCGGCGAGCAGCGCCAGCGCCGGGGTGACCACGAGCAGCGGATCGACGCCGAGGTCCTCGCCGACGGCACCGGAGGGCCGGCGGCTCAGCCGCCAGTACGCCACACCGGCCACCACCAGCAGACCCACGTCCGCGCCCGCGCGCACCACGCCCGGCAGCGGCCCGGCACGGCCGGCCGTGAAGGAGGAGACGAGCGCCGGGACCGTGACGGCCAGCGCGCAGCCCAGCGCCACGCCCGCCGCCACCAGCCACACCGCGCCGCGTCCGGCGACCGCGCCGACGGAGGTGTCCAGGCGCAGCCCGATCCGGGCCAGCGCGCCCTGCCCGGCGAGCAGCCGGACGAGCGGTCCCGCGAGCAGCGGGGCGCAGGCCGCCGCGGGCACGGCCAGCAGCAGCGCCTCCAGGGCGGCGAGCCGGGCCACCTGGGCGCGGGAGGCGCCGCGGGCCCGCAGCAGCAGGGTCTCGCCCGCGCGTTCGGCGCTCAGCAGCCGGGCCACCAGCAGCAGGGCGCACGCGGCGAGGAGGGCGAGCTGGAGCGCGATGACCAGCAGCGTGGAGCGGGAGACGAGCAGGGAGCGTTCGACGCGGTCCAGCGCGGCGGGCAGCTCGCTCGTGGCGGTCGCCGTACCGTCCAGCGCCTCGGCCTCGGGCAGGCCGGCGACGCCTTCGCGCACCGCTTCGCGCAGCGCGTCGATCCGTTCGGTCGTCATCGTCGAGAAGTCGGCCGACGCCAGCCATCCCGAGGGGCCCGTGCTGACCGCGCGTCCGGTGAACAGGGTGGGGTCGGCGAGCAGGGGGCCGTACGTCGTGAAGTGTCCCTTGACGATTCCGCGGCCGTTCAGGTCGTCCAGTTGCCAGTAGGGCGCGGCGGTGTCCACGGGCCGGTACAGGCCGGTGATCCGGACCGTCGCCGGTGGCCCGTCGAGCCGGCTGTCCAGGGTGAGGCGGGCGCCCGGCTCCAGGGCGAGGGCGCGGGCGACGGTCTCCGGGAGGGCGGCCTCGATCTCCGTACCGGTGACCTTCGCGGGCATCCGGCCCCCGGTGATCCGCACCTGGGTGCGGTCCAGTGCGGCGAAGTGCGTGAGGTCGGGTTCGTCCGTCTTCACGCGTTCGTCCGGGGGGCGGAGGGAGCCGGGGAGGGCGTACGGGCCGGAGCGGGTGAGGGTGCGCAGCGTCACCGGCAGTCCGTCGAAGGCCTCGCGGGTGCCTTCGCGTACGGCGGTGTCGGCGGCGGTGCGGCCGGCCGTCGGGACGGTCTCGGCCTTGACGGTGAGCGTGGTGTCGGCGGCGTCGCGGGGGGCCGCCAGGGCGTGGCGCAGGGAGGCGTCGCCGATGGTGGTGGAGTAGGCGGTGAGGGTGGCGAGGACGGCTGTGGTGAGGAGGACGGTGAGGAGGGCGGCTGCGAGGAGGGGTTTGTGCGCGTGTGCGCGGGCGAGTGTGAATTTCGCCGAGTCCCCTGCGGATGGCACCGCAACCCCCCGTGGCTGTCCGGACCTTCGGGTGATGCTGTCAGAGGGGGTGGGGTGGGGGTAACCGTTCGGGCGGTGGGTTTGATCCGATCGTGATCGGAAATCGGGGACGGGGGAGCGGAATGCGATCGGGGAGGGGTTTCTTCGCCCCCGCCGCCCCTTCCCGTCCCGACCCGGGGGCGTTGCCCCCGGACCCCCGCTCCTCGAACTCCCCCAGAGGGGGCACCCCCGGAGAGGCTGGTCAGTCCGGGGAGTTGATCATCGACGCCGCCGCGTACGTCATGTACTTCCACAGCGTCTGTTCGTGTTCCTCGGGCAGGTCCAGTTCGTCGACGGCGTCGCGCATGTGCTTCAGCCATGCGTCGTGTGCCGCCCGGTCGACCTTGAACGGGACGTGGCGCATCCGCAGCCGCGGGTGGCCGCGGTTCTCGCTGTAGGTGGTCGGACCGCCCCAGTACTGCATGAGGAACAGTGTCAGCCGCTCCTCGGCCGGGCCCAGGTCCTCCTCGGGGTACATGGGCTTCAGCAGCGGATCGTCGGCCACCCCCACGTAGAAACGGTGGACGAGCCGGCGGAAGGTCTCCTCCCCGCCGACCTGCTCGTAGAAGGTCTGCTCCTGAAGCGTGCCGCGCCGAATCTCTGTCACGCCGTCCATGGTCTCAGACGCGCCGGCATAGGACTCGAGGCCTAGGACCGCCCTACCGTGGAGACATGAGTGGACAGGACCGCGAGCTGCGGGCCGCGCTCGTGCGGGAGATCGGTGCGAGCGGGGCCTTCGACGCCGACCCGGTGTGGCGGGAGGCGTTCGCCGCCGTGCCGCGCCACCTGTTCGTGCCGTACTACTACGTGGGCGTCGTCGGCGGCTACGAACGCCGGTGGGGCGAGAACCCCGACCCCGGGGCGCGCGAGCGGTGGCTGCGCGGCGCGTACGAGGACACCCCGCTGGCGATCCGGCTGCGCGACGGCGAGCTGCTCTCCTCCAGCAGCCAGCCCTCCCTCATGGCGCTGATGCTGGCCGGCCTGGAGGTCCGGGAGGGGCAGAGCGTCCTGGAGATCGGCACCGGCAGCGGGTACAACGCCGCCCTGCTCGCCCACCGGCTCGGCGACGACGACCTGGTCACCACCGTCGACCTCGACCCGGACATCACCGAGTCGGCCACCCGGCACCTGGCCGCCGCCGGACACCGTCCGGCCGTCGTCACCGGCGACGGCGCGCGCGGAGTGCCCGCACGCGCCCCCTTCGACCGGATCATCGCGACCTGCGCCCTGCCGTCCGTCCCGCGCGCCTGGCTCGCCCAGTGCCGTCCGGGCGGCCGGATCCTCGCCCCGTTCGCCACCGGCCTGGTCGCGCTCACCGTGCGCGACGCGCGTCACGCCGAGGGGCGCTTCCTGCACACGCCCGCCTACTTCGTCCCGCTGCGCGGCGCGAGCCGGTCGTGGCAGGAGCAGCCCGATCCGGAAGGGCTGCCGGTCACGGCCCGGGGAAGCGATCTGTTCCGGTTCCTGCTGGCACTGACCGCCGGCGCCCTCGCCCCACGGGAGGCGTACGACCTCTGGGAGCGCGAGGGCAGGCCGCAGCGCGAACGCTACGGCCTCACCGTCGACGCCGAGGGCGACCGGGCCTGGCTGGACGACCCCGGAGGGCCGCACGCCTGGCCGTTGCCCGCGGCCTAGGGGTGTCGCTCAGCCCCGGCGGATGGTGATCGTCGTCCAGGCGCCCACGTGGACCTGGTCGCCGTCCTGGAGCGGGACCGGGACGAACGGCTGGATCGGCTCGTCCGAGCCGTTGACCGTCGTGCCGTTCGTCGAGTTCTGGTCGACGACCGCCCACGTGCCGTCCGGCTGCTGCACCAGCACCGCGTGCTGGTGGGAGACGCCCGGGTCCTCCGGCGGGGTCGACAGATCGATGTCGGGGGTGTCGCCGGTGGAGTGGCGACGGCGCCCGATGGTGATCTGGTTGCCGGTGAGCGTGCGCTGCTGCTCGGGCGAGTACGCGGGCAGGTTCAGGCCCGCGGCCTCGGGGCCGGAGCGCTGCATCATCGCCATGAAGTACTCGCGGTCCGGACCGATGGTCGCGGTCCAGGTCGCCGGGCCCTGCGGCGGACGGGGCTGCTGCGGGAAGCCGCCGGGTCCGGGCGGAGCCTGGGTCGCACCGGGCTGCGGGTAGCCGTAACCGCCGCGCTGACCGGGGCCGTTCGGGCCGCCGGGACCGCCGGGGCCGTTAGGCCCACCAGGTCCGCCGGTCGGCGGCGAGATCACCCAGTCGTCGTCACCGCCGCCGAAGGGCGACCCGCCCGGCTGGGGGCGACTGGTCTCCTGCGGGAACCCGGGCGGGGCCGACGCCCCGGGCTGGAACGCCTGCGGAGCACCGGGGCCGTTCGGCCCGCCGGGGCCACCGGGCCCGCCGGGACCACTGAAACCACCGGGTCCGTTCGGCCCGCCGGGGCCACCGGGTCCGTTCGGACCGCCGGGGCCACCGAAGCCGCCAGGGCCACCGGGACCGCCAGGGCCACCGAGTCCGTTCGGACCGCCGGGGCCGCCAGGGCCACCGGGACCGTTGGGCCCACCGGGTCCGCCGAAGCCGCCGGACCCACCGGGACCGTTAGGTCCACCAGGTCCATCGGGACCGCCGAAGCCGCCGGGTCCGTTCGGGCCGCCGGGACCGCCGAAGCCGCCAGGGCCACCAGGACCGCCAGGGCCACCGGGGCCACCGGGACCGCCGGGTCCGTTCGGACCGCCGGGGCCGCCGGGTCCGTTCGGGCCGCCGGGGCCGCCGAAGCCGCCAGGGCCGCCGGGGCCACCGGGACCGTTCGGACCACCGGGGCCGCCGGGTCCGTTCGGACCGCCGGGACCGCCGAAGCCGCCAGGGCCACCGGGTCCGCCGGGACCGTTGGGCCCACCGGGTCCGCCGAAGCCGCCGGACCCACCGGGACCGTCAGGTCCGCCAGGTCCGTCGGGACCGCTAAAGCCGCCGGGACCGTTCGGGCCGCCGCGCTGACCGGGTCCGTTCGGACCGCCAGGTCCGTCGGGACCGCCGAAGCCGCCGGGACCGCCGGGACCGCCCGGGCCGTTCGGGCCGCCGGGACCGCCGAAGCCGCCGGGTCCACCAGGACCGCCCGGCCCGCCAGGTCCTCCGGGTCCGCCCGGACCCGGAGGCGGCGGTACAGGTCGTGAGGGGTCGCCGCCGAAGCCGGGCGGGCCCGGGGGGATCGGCTCGGCGGGGCGGTTCACCTGCGAGGGGCGTGAGCCCTGATAGTCGTACGAGTCACCGCCGCCGTACGACGGTCCGCCGGGCGGCTGCTGGAAGGGACCGCCCGGACCCGGACCCGGACCCGGGCCGGGGGCCGGCGGACGCGGGGCGGCCGGGGTGTACGAGGTCGCCGTGTTCGTCAGGAAGTTCCACCGGCACTCCTCGCAGAACGGCGCCGCGCCCTCACGCGGCGTACGGCACTGCGGGCACAGCTCCGTCCGGCCGCCACCGGGGCCACCGCCGAAACCACCGGGGCCGCCAGGACCGCCGGAGGGGCCGCCGGGCGGCGGGAAGCCGTAGCCGCCACCGGGTGCGGGCGGCGGGGGAGGAGGAGGTGGGGGCACGGCACCCGCCATGCGGTGACCGCACACCTCGCACCAGTCGTCGGAACCCGACTGGTGTCCGTTCGGGCAGGTCGGCATGTCGGCGCTTCCCCCTCTCCTTGTCCGGCCGGTTCCGGCCGGTTTCTCCCACCCCGAGGGGTCGGGCTCGACTACTTACGGATCACTTCTTTACACGAACAGTCTTTGTCGACCGAGTCTCGAGCGTCATCTCGTCGGCCTCCCGGACCTTCGCCTTCAGTCGCACAGTACCCGTCGCGGCATCGACCACGTCCACCACCTTCGAAAGCAGTTTCGCAGTATCCGCGTTGCCGGACGCGCTCGCGAGCTGCACGGCCCTGCCCAGTTTGGCCGTCGCTCCGTCGATATCCCCCTCTTTACGCAGATCCAGACCCTGTTGGATGACTTCCGCCAGTTCCGCCTGCCCGGTGTAGTGGGCGACCTGGGGGTTGATCGACGTCGAGGCGGCCATGTCGTCCGTCCACACGGCCCGGACCAGACCCTGCGCCCCGAGGTTGCGCACGCCGCCGTCGGACGACTGCGGGATCACCAGCGACAGCCGGGCCGCCAGCATCTCCTGCCCGATGTTCGCGGGCGGCACCTCGACACAGACGTGGTAGTCGCGGGACTCGTCACCCCAGGAACCCAGCGGGTAGTCGCCCGCGCGCGGACCCGCCTCCGTACGACGGCCGGTCAGCTCCTCGACTGTGGGCGCGACCTGCTTGACGAACCTCACCGTCGTACCGACCGGGGTCCACAGCCGCAGCGAGACGTCCGCGACCTCCTTGCCCATCGCCGTCTCCATCATCCGCGTGAAGTCGGCGGCGAGACCTGCCGGATCGGCGACGATGTCGGCGGTGCCGAGGAGGGCGGAGGCGACGGCTGTGACTTCTTTCACTTCCCAGTCGGTGCCCACACCGCGGGCGTCACAGGTGAACCGTCCGGCGCAGGCGTCCAGGGCCGCCTTCAGGTCCTGCGGCGACTCGTGCTCGTTGCGGCCGTCGGTGAGCAGGATGCCGTGCCGGATCGCCACGTCCGCCGGCGCCAGCAGCCGGTCGGCCAGCCGCAGCCAGGTGCCGATCGCCGTGCCGCCGCCCGCGCTCAGCTTCCGCAGCGCCTGCTTGGCCTGCTCACGGGTGGAGGTGTCGGCGACCGCGAGGCCGCCACCGCCCGGATACACCTCCTTGGCCACGTGCGTGCCGCCGACCACCGCGAAGTGCACGCCGTCGCGCAGGGCGTCGATCGCGGCGGCCGTCGCGTCGCGGGCGTTGCGCATCTTGGTCGGCGGGTAGTCCATCGAGCCCGAGCAGTCGACCATGAGGACCACGGCCGCCGACGGGCCCTGGCCGGGCGAGTAGAGGTGGGGTGCCGCCACCGCGCTGCCGATGGTGCCGCCGCCGGTCGCGGTCACCGTGACGATGGCGTTGACCTCGCGACCGCCCTCCGGCAGGTACTCGTTCTGGTACACGTCCACCGAGAACTGCGGCACGTTCGATTTCGAGAAATTGGCCATGCCTGTTCGATCCCCCTTGGATGCCCCGGCGGCGCGGGGCGACGACGGATGACGGACCGGTCCCCTCCGGTCCGTCGATGCTTCCCCGTGCGAGGCGTTCCGTAGGCGGCCTCAGGCCGATCCTGCCCCCTGCGGGACGGCCGGGAACGGCACGAGGGCCACTGTTACGTTGTCGTGGCCCCCGCCGTCGAGGGCGTGACCGACCAGCACCCGGGCGGCGTGCAGCGGTCGTACGGCCGCGTCCGCGGGCACGGCCTCGGCCATCTCGGCGGCCGACTCCGCGTAGTTCCACAGGCCGTCCGTGCAGACCACGACCACACCGGGCCGGTCCGGCTTGAACGAGGCGGTGTGCGGCTCCAGTTCGTACGCGTCGGCGCCGAGCCAGCCGGTGATCGCGTGCGCGCGCTGGTCGGCGTACGCCTCGGCCTCGCCCATCAGTCCCGCGGCGACCATCTGCGCGGCCCACGAGTCGTCCTCGGTGAGCCGGGCCGCCGGGGCGGAGCGGTCGACCGGGATCCAGTAGACGCGGCTGTCGCCGACCCAGCCGACGACCAGCAGACCGGCCGTCACCACGGCGCCGACGATGGTGCACGCGGGGGCGTTCTGCTGCGGGGCGTGCTCACGGGCCGACGCGGGCTCGTCGGCCAGCGCGTTGACCGCCTCGGCGGCGGCGACGATCGCGTCGTGCATCGCCTGCTGCGGGTGCGTGCCGAGCGGCAGGGCCGCGAGCAGGGACTCGTTCGCCGCGCGGGAGGCGGCGAGTGACGCCTCGTCGGGGCGGGTCGCGGAGGAGACGCCGTCGCAGACGACCGCCACGGAGGCGGGGGAGCCGTCGGGCAACGTCGTGGTGCTCACGGCGAAGGCGTCCTCGTTGCGGTGGTGGCGCAGGCCGCGGTCGCTGACCGCGCCGATCGGTCCGCTTTCCTGTTCCATGTGGTCCCGTTCGCGTGGCTGGGCGTGGCCGCAGTTCTCGCAGTAGCCGTCGTCGTCGACCCGTCCCGCACGGCAGGCCACGCACACCGCGGCACCACCGGCGACCGTCCCCTGCTCGGCCGCCACCCGCGGGTCCGGCGCCTGGAGCGGATACTCGTCGGGCTGCGCGGCCCGCTCCTCCGGCTGCGCACGCCGGTCGAACCGCACCCCGGACGACGGCGCGGAGGGCTCCGCCGCCGGGGGCGGCGGCACGGCATCCGTCGACGCGTGGGTGCCTTCGGTCTGGGACGGGGGTACGGGGGCACCCTGGGCCGGCGGTGGTACGGGAGCGCCCGGGGCGGGGGGCGGCGGCAGGGGGGCGCCGGGCGGCGGGGGCGGTGGTGCGGGGGTGCCCTGGACCGGTGTTGCGTGGCCGGCCGACGTGTCGGGCAGGGGGGTGCCGGGCGGCGGGGGCGGTGGTGCGGGGGTGCCCTGGCTCGGAGACGGCGGCACGGGCGTGGCCGGGGCGTTGGGCGGCGGCACTTGGGCGTTGGGCGGCTGGGGCGGTGGCACGGGGTCGCCCTGGACCGGTGTTCCATGGCCGGCCGACGTGTCGGGGAGGTGGGCCGGTGGGGCGGTGGGGGCGTCCGGGGTGGGCCAGGACGGTGCGGCGGGCGGGGCCGACGGCGGCCGGGGCCGGTCACGGTCCGCCGAAGTCTGCGGCGGCACCGAGCCGTTCATGGCGATCGTCGGCTCGTCCCGCGGCCGTGCGGGGACCACGGACAGGTCGTATCCGCACGCACCGCAGAAACGATCACCCGACTCGAGGGGTTCCTCGCAGCTCGGGCACTTCGTCAGAGCGGCCTGCTGAGGCATCTGCGACATCAACTACACCCACGTCCGGGGGCGGTAACGATTGGCACGTTCCACCAGGTCGATCCTCTCCTCGCCGCTGCGCGCCAGCCGGGCCAGCGTGCGGTACGAACGCTCCAGGCCGAAACGGAGGCCCCGCTCGTCCAGGACGCTGCCGAGCAGCGTCCGCCCCCCGGCGGCGGGAGGAGCGGAACCCTGGCCCCCGGAGAGTACCCAGTCCAGCCCGCAACCGAGGACTTCGGCCGACAACAACTCGCGCCGTGCCGGATCCAGACCGTACGCCTCCAGGGCCTCGACCTGCCCGGCGGCGGCGCTCAGGTCGTCCAGGAACGGTACGTCACCGGCGGCGGCCGTACGCCCGCGCAACCGCGCCCGGACGGACGCCACCCGCGCGGCCGTGTAGTGGATGGAGGACTCCGGCACCGACACCAGCGTCCGCACGGCACCGCTGCGGTCCCCGGCCGCCAACCGCACCCGGGCCAGCCCGAACGCGGCGCTCACATGGCTCGGGTCGGTCGACCACACCAGACGGTAGTACTCGGCGGCGTTGTCCAGCTGGCCCAGCACCTCCGCGCACACGCCGAGCGCCAGCTTCGGCGCGATCTCGCCGGGGAACGCGTCGTAGATCGCGTCGAAGGCGAGCGCGGCACCCTCGTGGTCGCCGGTGACGAGCGAGGCCACCCCCCGGTACCAGACCACCCGCCAGTCGTCCGGGTCCTGCTCCTCCAGCGCGTCCAGCGCCGCCAGCGCGGTGGGCCACTCGCCGGTCTCCAGCCGGGCGCGGATCTCACGCAGCCGGGTCTCCGCCGACGGGGCGGGCGCGGCGGCGAGCGCGTTGATCAGCTCACCGGGCGCGGACGCCAGCAGACCCGCGAGGAAACCGGCGTTGGGGTCGGACGGGTGGACGTGCGGCACGGGCAGGGCGAGCGCGGCGGCGGCGCAGTCGACGGGCTTGACGAGGGCGGCGGGCGGGAGCGTGCGGGGCGTGCCCCCGCGGGGCTCGCGGGACTTGCGGGAACGGTCCGGGCGGGCGCCCAGGCGGGAGACGTCCCCGGCCGGCGCGGGGAACAACTCCGTGTCCGTCACCCGCGGTTCCGGGCCGAAGAGCGTGGACAGCGCCGGACGCGCCCGGCCCGACTGCAGGGAGACCACCTCGCGCAGCACGCCCGTCAGCTGCTCGGCCATCTCCTGCGCGGAGGAGAACCGGCGGGCCGGGTCCGGGTCGGTGGCGCGGACCAGGAAGCGGTAGAACGACTCGTACCGCCGGAAGACCTCGATGTTGTCCGGGTCGGGCAGCGAGTCCACGTAGACGTTCGTGTAGCCCTGGAAGTCGAACGTGAGGACGGCGAGCGTACGGGCCACCGTGTACAGGTCCGACGCCACCGAAGGACCGACGTCGGCGACCTCGGGCGCCTGGTAGCCGACCGTGCCGTAGATGGCCGACTCCTCGTCGTCCATCCGGCGCACCGCGCCCATGTCGATCAGCTTCAGCTGGTCCTCGGTCTGGATCGCGTTGTCGACCTTGAAGTCGCAGTACAGCAGGTTCCGGCTGTGCAGATGGCCGAGCGCCTCCAGGGCCTCGATGCCGTACGCGCACGCCTGTTCCACCGGCAGCGGATCGCGCCTGCCCTCCGGGGTGCGGCGGCCGTTGGCGATCTCCTTCAGCGACTTGCCGCCCAGGTACTCCATGACGATGTAGCCGTCGAGGGAGCCGGTGCGCTGGTCGAGGTGCTCCACGAAGTTGTAGATCCGCACGATGTTGGCGTGCTCGATCTCCGCGAGGAAGCGCCGCTCGGAGATCGCCGCCGCCATCGCGTCCTGGTCGCCCGTGTCCAGCAGGCCCTTCAGCACCACCCAGCGGTCCGAGACCGCCCGGTCCACGGCGAGGTAGATCCAGCCCAGACCGCCGTGCGCCAGACAGCCGACCACCTCGTACTGGCCGTGCACGACGTTCCCGCCCCGCAGCTTGGGGACGAACGAGTACGGGTGGCCGCACTTGGTGCAGAAGCCCTCCGTGCGCCCCGGCCGGCCGCCGCGGGCCCGGCCCACCTGCGCCCCGCAGTCCGAGCGCGAGCAGAACCGCTTCCGCTCGGGCACCTCGGGATGGTCCAGCACCATCGCGCGCGGATCGGGGCGCGGGATCGGCGGCACCTCGACCAGACCGGCACCGAGACGGCCCCGGCCGGAGGAGCCGGCGCCCGCGCCGGAACCGCGCACCGACACCGAGCGGCTCGTGGCCCGGCCCGACAGCGAGCGGGAGAGCCGCCCGGAGACCGAACGGCGGGACTTCGACGACTGGGACGACGTCCGGGAACTGCGGCCGCTACGGCCGCTGGAACGCCCGCTGCCCGCCGAACCGCGCGAGCCGCGGCCGCCCACCGTGATGCCGGTCGGGGCCGAGCCGACCAGGCCGGCCGGCGACACCACCGGGGCGAGGCCGCAGGTGTCGCAGTACAGCTCGCCGCCGCCGACGTCCTCGTACGCGCCCCCGCACTCGGGGCGCTGGCACCCGGTCCCGGGTGCCCGGTTCTCCGGTCCGCTCATGACGCGGCCTCCCCCTCGTCGCTCATGCGCCCGGCTCCCTCCGGTCGTCGGGCACGCCCTGGCCCGGTACCCGGGGCGCCGTGCCGAGGACCTCCGCCGCCGCCTGCTGGTAGCGCAGCACCGCCCGGTCGGCGGCGCGCAGGTCACAGGGTGCGCTCCACAGCATGCGGCGCGCCTTCTCGTACCGCTCCACCAGGACGGGGTCCTCGGCCAGACCGTGCCGGGCCATCTTCGCCTTGTACGCGTCCAGCCGGCCGCGCAGCTCGGCACGGACCGCCAGCGGTGCCGTCACCGCGGTCAACGACTCGCGGGCGCGCAGCAGTTCGTCCTCCGCCTTCTGCTCGAGGGACTCCAGGAGCGGGGACAGGCGGTGCCACTGGGCGTGTCTGCGGTACTCGGCCGCCGTCGACAGCTGCTCCTGCAGCACGGTCGGCGGCCCGCTGACCACCGGCACCTCCGTCGCGGCGATCTTCGCCAGCACCTCGCCGCGCGCGGTGCGGGCCTCGGCGAGGGTGCGGTCGGCACGGGACAGCACGTCCCGCAGCCTGACGATGCGCTTCTCGGCGTCCTGGCGGACCGTCAGCACCGCGTCGATCTCCCGGCGCACGTCCTCCAGGGCGCGCGCCTCACGGTCGTAGACCGTGGTGTCGGGGCGTCCGCCGCCGGGCGCCGAACTGCCCTCCGCCCGCTTCCAGTACGCCAGCGGGTCCGACACCACCTGCTCGCGCAGCCTCGTCAGCGTGCGGGTGATCCGCTCCAGGTCGTCGCCCGCCGGATGCTCGCCCGGACGCACGCCGACCGAGTGCGCGAGCCTGCTCGTGCGCTGCAACTCGGCGGCGAGCAGGTCGATCCGGGCGGGCAGCGCCGACCACACCGCGTCGGCGGCGACGACCATGTCCAGCGAGGTCGCGTACAGCTCGTTCATGCGGTCGACGAGGGTGGTGAGCGAGTACCGCTCGCTGAGCTTCCCGGGGGCGGCGTGCGGCGTCGGCGCGTTGGCGGCCGCCGCCGCACCGCCCGCCACGGTCACCGCGTCGCCGCGCAGCAGCTCCGTCAGCTCCACCAGGTCCTCACGGCTGGACCAGCGGCGGCGGGAGCGGATGTCCCGCGCCGTGCGCAGCGCGTCCGTGTACGCGTCGAAGTACGTCCACAGCAGCGTGATCGACGCCTCCGTGGCCGCCCAGCGCTCCTCGGTGACGCCGGTGAGCCGCGCGCCCTCCAGGAGTCTCCGGCCCGCGTGGTCCTGCAGGGCGAGGAGCGAGGTCTCGATCGCCTCGTGCTCCGCGCCGAGCCGCGCCAGCGCACGGTCCACCTCGTCCCGGTCCATCACCGGCCCGGTGGGATCCGTGTCGGCCATCGATCACCTCTCGCTGGGGGAGTTGCTGACGGTTGGGGTGTGTCCGGCTGGGTCGTCGCTTCGGGTCGGTCCGGGGTCGGTCCGGGTTCGGTTCGGGGTCAGTTCTCGCGCAGGTACTCCGGGGCAGGGGGCCTCGACCCGGAGGAGTCGTCGCCCAGGGTGGCCGACAGCCACGTGGTGTACGCGTCCTGCCAGCCGTCCGTGGTGTCCCCGCGGAAGTCCACCAGGATCCGGTTGACCCGGCGCACCAGGTCGTCCGCGTCCTTCTTCATCGCCACGCCGTAGTACTCGGTCGTGAAGGCCTCGCCCTTGAGCTGGACCGTCGGATCCTGCGCGGCCTGGCTGGCCGCGAGCGCGCCGTCGGTGACCACCGCGTCGACCTCGCCGAGCTGCAGCCGCACCAGGCAGTCGAGCTGGTTGGGGACGGTGGTGCGGATGTCGGTGGACGCCGGCAGGTCGCCCGCCTCCTTGTCCGTCTCCAGCTTCGTGTACGCGGTCGAGCCCGTCGCCGTGCAGATCTCCTGGTCCGCGAGCGTCTCGTCGTACCCCTTGACAGGTGAGGACTTCGGGGCCAGGACCTGCTGGCCCGTCCTGAAGTACGGCGCGGAGAACGCCACGTCCTTGATGCGGGCGCAGTTGATCGTCATCGTACGGACGACCATGTCGACGCGGCCGGCCTGGATCGCCGGGATGCGCTGGTCGGTCGGGATTGCCTTGAACTGGACCGCGTCCCGGTCGCCGAGTATGTCCTCGGCGATGCGGTGCACCAGGTCGATGTCGAAGCCCTCCAGGGTGCCGCTCTCGCCGCCGTTGGGGTCGCGGTAGCCCCAGCGGTAGCTGTTCTGGTCGACTCCCACGATCAGTTTGCGCTTCTCGCCCCGACGGTTCTTGATCGCCTCGATGGTGGGGCCGTCGGCGTCGGAGGGGGAGAGGGTCTGCTTCTCCGGGGCCGTGCAGTCCTCGTCCGCCTGGGTCCGCGCGGCGTGGGACACGGTCTGGCCGGTGGTCCTCGAGGGGCCGCCGGCCGGGGGGCCGGTGCAGGCCAGTACCAGCGCGAAGACCAGGGCCAGGGCGCAGGCGGTCGCCATCGCACCCACTCCGCCCCAGCCCTTCAGGCGGGCCCGCAGGTGTCGTGCGATCATCGTCATGGCCCCCTCCGGCTCGTCCACGCGTCCGTTCATCGGTACTCCGACAGCCTGCGGCCGATGCCCAGCACCGCGCCGGCCGCGCCCAGTACGGCGAGGACGGCCGCGCCGGCCGGCAGGCCCGTCAGCGCGTCCCGGCCGTCGCCGGCCGCCTGCTCGAACTCCTTCTCCTCGTGCGCGAGTGCCGTGGCCAGGTTCTCGTCGACGCCGTCGAAGCACTCGCCGGTCGCGCCCTTCGCGCCGATCACCATGTCCAGCGCCTGCTGGTAGTTGCCGTTCTCGTCCTGCTCGCGGGCCGCCGCGTGGCGCTTCCTCCACTCCGTCATGTTGCCCACCGCCGAGTCGACCGGCTGCTCGCCGTCGGCGTCGTCCGCGAGGCGCCGCGCCTGTGCCAGGCCCTTGCCGAGGGTGTCCATGTCGCGGCCGAAGTCGTGGTCGTAGGCGTCGAACGTCTCGTCGCCGACCTTCGTCGTCTCGGCGCCCCGGGCCACCAGGGTCAGGTTCTCGTTGCCCCTCGCCTTCAGGGAGGCGATCCGGGCGTCGTGCAGCACGTTGAGCGAGCGGACGCCGTGGTCGTAGGAGTCGTTCAGGCCCGAGCGGGCGAGGGTGTGGCCGGCCGTCAGCCAGAGGAGGACGACCGCCGCCGCCGCTGTCGCCGCCACCAGGCCGTGGTTGAGGACCCTGTTGGTGCGCAGGTAGGTGCGGCGCATGGCCCAGGCGAGGGCGGCCAGGGCGACGACGCCGAGGGCCATGGCGGGCCAGGGGTAGGGGGTCGCGTCCGCGTAGTCGTCGCGGAGGCGCTGGTTCTCCTTGGTGTAGAGGTCCTCCGCCGCCGGGAGCATCTCCTTCTGCATCTTCTCGTTCGCGTACCGCAGGTAGGCGCCGCCGACGGGGAAGCCCTGGCGGTTGTAGGTGCGGGCGCGTTCCACCAGGCCCTTGTACTCGGGGAGCAGGCGGTTGAGCTCGGTGATCGTCTTCGCGGAGGGGGAGCCGGGCTCCGAGTTGGCCGCGGCGTTGACGAGTTTCGCGGCGGCCGTGCGGATGTCGTTCTCGTAGCGGTCCCTGGAGGCGGCGGTCTCCTGACCGCCGGCCAGGAAGCCGCTGGACGCGGCGGTGTTGGCGTCGGCGAGGGAACGGTAGATGTCGGCGGCGTCCGAGGTGAGGGGCTGGCTGCTGGTGAGGACGTCGTCGGCGGCCGCGGCCCGTTCGGTCGTCTGCCAGGCGGTCACCGCGCCGAACGCGACGACGAGGGCGGCGAGGAGCGCGCCGATGATGCGGAGACGGCCGGGTTCGGTGGTGGCGGCCCCGCGGAGGCGGTCGACGCCCTCGGCGAAGGCGGTGCGGCGGGCCTGCGGCGGTGGCGGGGTGTGGGTGGTGGGGGTGGGTTGGGGCGGTACCGCCGGCAGCGTGGGCACGGGCGTGGCGGTGCCGGGTGGCGCCGTGCCGTTCGGCGTGTGTGTCATGTGACCTCCCCCGTGGTCATCCCTGGCGGCAAGTATCGCCGCCAGGACCGACATGTGCACCGGCCTTGGCGCGATCTTGATCCGATCGCAGCGCGATCGCCGGAAATCCCGCCCCCACCCTGCCCACGAACACGCCCGGGAAATCAGTTCGGTTCCCACGCGGGGAGCGTCAGGAGCGGTACGGAGAAGGGGGGGCCCCCCGGGGGGGGCGGGGGGGGCGCGCCCGGGGGCGCGGGTT
>NZ_JBITCL010000002.1:217092-251181 GCF_044453165.1 Streptomyces sp. NPDC051740
ACCCCCCCCCCCCCCCGCCCCACCACCCCGCCCGGTAAAACGGTTCGGGCCCCCGGGGGGGCGGGCCCGGCGGGGTCCGTCCAGGGGCGGCCCCGGGGGCGGCGGGGGCCCCGCCCCTCGCGAGCCGGCGGTTACTTCGTGGTGCTCGTCGGCGGGGGCAGCGGGGACGCCGTCACCGACTGCGGGGAGATCGTGCTCGCGTAGACCGACGGGGGCGCCACGCCCGCCGTCGGGTCGGCGGCCTCCACGTCCTCCGTGGCCGTGGCGCCGCCGACGATACGGATGCCCTGCGCGTCGAAGGCCCGCTTGACGCGCCAGCGCAGCTCCCGCTCCACCGTCAGGGACTTGCCGGGCATGGTCTTCGCGGAGAGGCGGACCACCATCGAGTCCAGCAGCACCGAGTCCAAACCGAGCACCTCGATCGGGCTCCACAGGAGCTCGTTCCAGGGCTCCTCCTTGCCCATCTTCTCGGCGACCTCGCTCAGCGTGGCCTTCACCCGGTCCAGGTCCTCGTCGGAACGGACCGTGACGTCGACGCCCGCGGTCGCCCAGCCCTGGGAGAGGTTGCCGATGCGCTTGACCTCGCCGTTGCGGACGTACCAGATCTCGCCGTTGTCACCGCGCAGCTTGGTCACCCGCAGCCCGACCTCGATCACCTCGCCCGAGGCCACGCCCGCGTCGATCGTGTCGCCGACGCCGTACTGGTCCTCCAGGATCATGAAGACGCCGGAGAGGAAGTCCGTCACCAGGTTGCGCGCGCCGAAACCGATCGCCACACCCGCGACACCGGCCGAGGCCAGCAGCGGGGCCAGGTTGATCTGGAAGGTGCCGAGGATCATCAACGCGGCCGTGCCCATGATCAGGAACGACGCCACCGAGCGCAGCACCGAGCCGATCGCCTGCGAGCGCTGCCGGCGCCGCTCGACGTTGACCAGCAGACCGCCGAGCGCGGTGCCGTCCACCGCCTGGCCGGTCCGGGACATCCGGTCGACCAGCTTGGTGATCGCCCGCCGCACCATGACTCTCAGCACCATCGCGATCACCAGGATCAGCAGGACCCTGAGTCCGATCGCGAGCCACGTCGACCAGTTCTCCTCGACCCAGCCGGCGGCGTTCGTGGCACTCTCCTGGGCGTCCTGGAGCGAGGGCACCCGCGGTGTCCCGGACTCCGAGGGCGTCGGCGACGGATCGGCGGCCGACAGGACGGCGGACAAGGACACGGCAGGTACCTCCAGGTGCATGTCTGCCCCCGGTGCGGCGGTCAATATCCTCAAGGTCACGAAAGGGTCACCGACGCGGGCAGAACCACCACACTAACGGGGCATTGTGAGCGGATCGGCGGCATCCGTGAAGAAGAGACCGTCCTCACCCGCGCTTGAACAGGCCATGGCCCTGGGGATGAATCGGGATGTGGTCGAAAACACTCCCAGCCCGTTACCGGGACATGGTGGCGCGTCCACCAGGCCTGAGGGGAGACTGACTACGGATCGTCCCGGCGCGAGCCACGCGCCGCCGGCGTACAAGGAGGCCGTCCGTGCCGCATGTCCTGGTCCTCAACGCGTCGTACGAGCCGCTCGGCGTCGTACCGCTCCGCCGCGCGCTCGTGCTCGTCCTCGAGAACAAGGCAGTCTGCCTCGAGGAGACCGGCGCCCATCTGCACAGCGCGACCATCACAGTCCCCGCACCCAGCGTGGTCCGGCTCAAGCGTTTCGTGCGGGTCCCCTACCGGGGGCCCGTTCCGCTCACCCGCAGGGCGCTGTTCGCCCGTGACGGGGGCCGGTGCATGTACTGCGGTGGCGTCGCAACCAGCGTCGACCACGTCATCCCGCGCAGTCGCGGGGGCAAGCACGTCTGGGACAACGTGGTGGCGTCCTGCCGCCGCTGCAACCACGTGAAGGCCGACCGCCACCTGATCGAGCTGGGCTGGCGCCTGCGCCACAAACCCGCCCCGCCCACCGGCCTGGCCTGGCGCATCATCGGCACCGGCCACCGGGACCCGCGCTGGCTGCCCTACCTGCAGCCGTACGGCGCGGACGACGCGATGGCCCGGATCGACGGCATCTCCGCCTGACGCCGCCGATCCGGGCCATCGTGCGGTGAGGGCTCCGCTCCGGGTGCCCCGCGAAGGCGCGAACACGTCGGCACCGAGTGTTCACGCCTCCTCCGTCGGGTTCCGGGGCGCGGGCGTGCCTTCCGCTGCCCCGGCGGCGGGCACGGGGGACGGACCGGCGGTCACGGGCTCCGGCGCGGGCGGCGTCCGGCCGGGGAGGTCCCACTCGGCGTACACCGTCTTGCCGACGGTCCGCGGCTCCCAGCCCCACCGCGCGGCGACCGCCCCGACCAGGAGAAGCCCCCGTCCGAACTGATCGGCGCACCCGTCCCCGGCCGGGCGCGGCCTCGGCGGCAGCTCACCGCGCGGGTCGCTCACCTCGACCCGCAGGATGCTGTGACCGAGGGTGACGTGGACGCGGATGAGCCGTCCCCGGACGCTGCCGTGCAGCAGGGCGTTGGTCATCAACTCCGACACGACGAGGGCGACGTCCCCGGCGATTCCCGGCTGCCCCCACTCGGCGACGAGCCGCGCGGCCCGGCGCCGGGCGAGGGGGACGCTGCGCTGGGTGGGGGTGTAGTCGAGCCGGTCCTCGCGGAGGAGCGATGCCGGCAGGGGCATGGGTTCTGCCATGGAGAGATGCCTCCGGGTGTGGGGGCGGCGGTGTCTCTGCCGTGCCTGCGTGGGGCAGGACGGTGCGCTTCCGCCGAGTGATCGATTGAGTACCCACCGTAGCGGTATGAGCTATCTGGGAGCAATCGCTACGGGGAATTAATTCCCCATAGCTCGACGCGGCCTCGGATCGACGCCACACTGTGGCGGTGATGCGATCAACTCAAGCCGCAGGAAACCGGGTCTCGACAGTTCTGGGGCGCAAGCTGGGTGCCGAGCTGCTGCGTCTGCGTGACGCATCGGGCAGGACACAGACGCAGGCGGCCGGCATCATCTCCGCGACCGCGACGAAGGTCGTGAAGATGGAACGCGGCTGGGTTCCCATGAGGGACCCGGACATCCGCGCGCTCTGTGAGTTCTACGGGGTGCGAGAGGACCGGACGGTCAACCGGCTCCTCGGTATTGCCCGGCTGGACCGGGAGCGTCGCAAGGCGAAGGGGTGGTGGAAACAGTCGCCGCAGGCCGAGGCGGTGGCGGAGTACATCTCCATGGAGGATGTGGCCAGTCGGGTCCGCACCTGGCAACAGACCTTCGTGCCCGGCTTGCTCCAGACGCCCGAGTACACCAGGGCCTTGGTGGTCAGCGAGGGTGTCTGGACGGACCCGGACGAGATCGAAGGTGTCGTCGACGTCCGGATGAAGCGGCAGGAGCGTCTGGAGGGGAGCGAACCCCTTCAGCTGTACGCGGTCATCTGGGAGGCGGCCCTACGGCAGCAGGTCGGCGGGCCCGACGTGATGCGCGCACAGCTTCACCACATCCTGGAGCTGGCTCAACTCCCCAACGTGCGCCTTCAGGTGCTGCCCTTCCGTGCGGGCGGGCACGCCTGTATGGCTGGAGCCTTCAGCATCGTCTCGTTCGTCGAACCCGAAGCTGTGGACGTGGTCCATGTCGACACCATCGCGGCTACCGTGTGGGTCGAGGACGAGGCCGAAAGCGCCACGTACAGCTCGTTCTTCGACCGCACCGCACGACTGAGCCTGGCTCCCAAGGACTCGCTCAGACTGATCGAGAGCATCAGCGAGGACATGCATTGATGAACGGCTTCGACTTCGTGAAGTCCAGCTACAGCAGCGGAAGCGGCGAGTGCGTCGAGGTCGCCCTCAACGTCCCCGAAACCGTCGCCGTCCGCGACTCCAAGGACTCCGCCGACGGCCCGATACTCCGCCTTACGCCGCAGGCCTGGGCGCGGTTCGCGGGGGCGCTGGGGCGGCTGCCCGCTCAGGGGTGCCGCCAAGAGAGCGTGTAGCGCCAGAAGAGCCGGCGGCGCAGCCGGGCGCCGGGCAGGACCTCGCGGGCCTCACCGGCGATGTCGGAGAAGGTCATGCCGGACGGTCGGGTCCGGGCGGTCATCGAGACGGGCCGGGGCGCTCTGCGGCCCTTGTTCTTGAGCCACCCGGTGGCGGCGTTCAGCGGGATGGCGGCTGCGCCGAGCAGATGGTCCGTGGCGGTCTGCGGCCGGAAGAGGCCCACGACGACCAGAGTGCCGCCGGGAGCCAGGTGCCGCCGGAAGGTGGTGAGGGCCTCGGCGAACGGCAGATGGTGAAGGGTGGCGACGCAGGTGATGACGTCGTGAGGTCCGGCGGGGAGCCCCGTCAGGGCGTCCGCGACCGTGAAGGACACCGGCGTTGCCTCAGGGGTCAGCGCGCGCGCCCGTGAGGTGATCACCGGGTCGGAGTCGACGCCCCGGACCTCGTCCGCGCGGGTGGCGAGGAGCCGGGCCAGGTCGCCGGTGCCGGAGCCGATATCCAGCGCACGGCCGAACCTGCGGGGGAGCTGCCGCAGGATCCACCGGTGGTAGTGGGCGTTGTGGTCCCAGGGGTGGGCGGCGTTGAACCGGTCGAGCGCCTGGAGGACTCGGTGCGGCAGTGGCGTCATGTGATTCCTCGGGAGACGGTCCGCGCTACGGAACTGCGCTGAGGGAGCGAACAGGAGGAGCCGGAATCAGCTAGGGGACCGGCGACCGCGGACATGATGTCAACCGCAGTGCCGCGGTCACCGCCGCGGCCGCTGTGGGGATGCGGTGGTTCGCGGAGCAACGAGGCCGGGCGTGCCTGGGGCGGCCCATGACAGGGCGAGAGGGCCGACTCCGCTGAGACGTCAGGTACCGGCAGGAGGAGCGTCCCGCAGGCCCGCAGTCCGACGGAGCCCTTGTGGTGATCGGCTTCCCGCAGGACGTCCGTCGGGGCATCGAGGAGGATCGTGTCCCGCCTCGTGGTGTGAGCGATCCCGCCCGACGTGTTCCGGTGAACCGTACGTCGGCCACACCAGGGGACGACGGCCCCGGCATCGCGCGCGGCCGGCCTGCCGTCAGTGCCGCCGGCGGCCCCCGGACCGCGCCGGTACGGCGGTGACCTGCGTACTCCACGTACTTGACCGGCTGGACCACCCGGCGGGACATGATTCCCCGAGAGCTCATGACACCACCCCCTGCCGAAAAGGGTGAGCATCCGGCGGGCGAATGTAACTCGCTCACTCAAATGAGCGGAACATGAACACCGGAGGCCGAGATGCTCCCGCTTTTCAGAAGGATGCATGCCTTCGACCGCTCAGGACGACGAAACAGCCCGACCCCGGGGACCCCCCGTTCCCCCGGGACCTCGGCGAGCACCCCGCGCGGCTCGTCAGTCGCGCCGTCCCTCGGGCCGCGCCCCGCGTACGGCGTACAGCGCCGAGCCCGCCACCAGGAGTACGGCGGCGGTCACCCAGGTGATGTGCTGCGCGGCGGGCTGCACCGGCCACGCCCACACCGGGACCAGAGGGCCGCGCGCGTTCGCCGATCCCATGTACACGGCACTGACGTAACCGAAGACCGGCAGCCAGCTCAGCCGGGCCCCCAGCAGGGCGGCCGCGCCCGCGGTGAGGCCCGCGCACCCCAGGGTGTTGCGGATCATGGCCGCAGGGCCGAACGGGGAAGGATGCCCGTACACGGTCGCCGCCAGCAGCAGCGCGGCGCAGCCGGTCAGCGCCAGCAGATGGGCCAGGCGCCGGTGCCACCAGGGGCGCACGGCGGTGCGGTCCAGCTCGTCGGACGCGCTGTGCAGACCGGTGCCGATCACCGCCGCCGCGAACAGCGGGGCCAGCGCGACGACCGGGACCTGCCGGGTCGGGTCCAGATACGTGTTCAGGTTCCGGGCACCCAGGACGGCGAGGGCGGCGGTCGCGACGAGCACGAGCACGGTGCGCGGAACGGTGCGCGCGCGGGCGTACAGGAGGAAGCCGTGCGTCACAGTTCGGGCACCCCGTTCCGGCCGCACTCGTCCCGCGTCGCGAAGTACGCCGACAGCCACGTGCGGCGCTCCTCCTCACCCATCGACGCCAGACGTTCGCGCGCCGCGAGCCGTTCCCCGAGCTCGGCGCGCTCGGCAGCGCTGCCCCGCGCGTACTGCTCGTCGAACTGCCGCCGCAGCGGGCTGGGGGCCAGGTAGTACTCGACGGCGTCGTCCACGGCGGCCACCCGCGGCGCCACCCCGTCGCACTCCCCGCGGCCCTGCAGCGTCATCCCCGCCGCCCACGCGTACTCCTCGGGATCGGTGAGCCGCCCCCGTACGACGGACCAGCCGATCGGTGTGATCATCGGCAGCTCCACCTCGTCCGGTCCGGGCCGGCCCCGCCGGTCCTCGAAGCGCACCGGCAGGTTCTCCACGCCCTCCAGACGGCTCGTCATCCCGGACAGGGCCCCGGTGATCTGGGGGAGCAGCTCCTTGTAACGGGCGTTCACGCAGATCTGCGGGGTGGTGGAGGTGTCGCACACCTGACGCCGAGCGAGTGGATCGGTGCGCCACAGACCGTCGCCGGTCTGGACGAGCAGCGTCCCGGCGGCTGCCGCGGCCACCAGCGGCAGCAGGGCGAGCGTGCGGCGGCGCGCGGTGTACGCGAGGACCGCGGCGGCGGTGAGCCCGCCCGTCCACGCCACCGTCACCAGGGGCTGCCACCACACCGGTACGGAGTCCGACGGGTGGTCGGTGAAGGGCGACAGGTGACCGGCGGAGCCGCGATCGCCGTACCCGACGACGCCGAGCACGACGTACCCGGCCGCCGCCAGCAGTGGCGCCGCCAGCCGCCAGGCCACCAGCCGGCCCACGACCTGCCCGGTCAGCGCGGCGCACGCCAGGACGACGGCGTCCGCGAGCGGCGTGCCCGGGTGGGGCCGGTCACCCATGGCGCAGTACCAGGTGGCGAGCAGCGCGAGCGCCGTCGCGACGGCGTACCCGGCGACCAGCCACAGCGCGACCGGCAGGGCCGACGCGAGGAACGCCGCCGTCCGGCCGCGCACGGCCGTCGCCAGCAACTCCTCCGTCCCGCGCCTGCGTTCCCGGCCGCCCTGCCGGCATCCGGCCGCCAGGGCCAGCGGGACACCGAGGATCATCGCCACCGTGTGCACATGGTCGCGGGTCTCCGCCCAGCCCCCCTGCCACCGCTCCGATCCGGCCGCCAGCGCCACCACGAGCGTGAGCGTCATCGCCGCTCCGGCCCAGGGGGCGAAACCGCGCACGGCCTCCGCCCGCAGGGGGTGCCGGGAGAGGGACGGGCGCGGCGGCGCACCGCGTTCCGCGGGTGTCCGTTCCGTCAGGAGGGTCATCGGGCCGCCCCTTCGGGAGCCGACGGCCGGTCCGCCCGTGCCGTGGACGCGCGGTGCGCCCGCAGTGCCGCCGTGTAGCCGCGCTCGATCGGGTGGTCGCCGGGGCCGCCCGACGACTCGCCGAGAGCGGCGAGTGCGGAGGGCGTCCCGCGGTAGGCGACCCGGCCCGCGTCGACGAGGGTGACCCCCGTGCAGGCCGCCGCCACGTCCTCCACCAGGTGGGTGGAGACGACGACAACGGACGAGGCGCCCAGTTCGCGCAGCAGCTCGCGGAACTCCACGCGCTGTTCCGGGTCCAGGCCGGCGGTCGGCTCGTCGAGGAGCAGCACCCGGGGATCGTTCACGACGGCCTGCGCGATGCCGACGCGACGGACCATGCCGCCGGACAGTCCGCGCACCTTCGTGTCGATGCGGTCGGCCAGGCCGACGCGGGCGACGGCCCGCTCGACGGCGGCCGGGACACGGTCCGCCGGCATCTCCTTCAGCCAGGCCACGTAGGCGACGAACTCCCGCACCGTGAAGCCCGGGTAGTAGCCGAAGTCCTGCGGCAGATAGCCCAGGTGGCGGCGGACCTCGCCGCGCCGCCGGTGGTCGCGGGTGTCGTGGCCCAGGATCTCCACCCGGCCGCCGGACGGTTCGGCGACCGTGGCGAGGACGCGGATCAGCGAGGTCTTGCCGGCACCGTTCGGGCCGAGCAGACCGTGCACGCCGGGGCCGAAGTCCAGGTCCACCGAGTCCAGGGCGACGGTTCTGCGGTGCCGGACGTGCAGGCCGGTGGTCCGGACGGTGGTGGTCGGTGCTTCGGGCACGGGGCGGGAAGCGGTGTGCGGAGCCGTACTCAACTCTTCTCCAGGAAGTGGAAGGCGGGGCGGCGCGCGGCCAGCAGGACGGCGGACAGGAGGGCCGCGGCCGCCCAGCCTCCCTGCGCCGGCGCGCCGCCGAGGTACGAGGACAGCCGCAGGCCCAGCTCGTCGGTGGGCCCGCCAGGGGCGGTGAGCACCGGACCGAGGACGGCGCACAGCCAGCCACCGCCGGTCGCGGCGGTGGCGGCGCGCAGGCCGACGTATCCGGCGAGGGCCAGTGAGACCAGGGTCAGTGCGAGACCGGGCAGCAGCCAGGCAGCGGCGTTCGGTGCGTCCGTGGACGGCAGCAGCGCCCCGGCGAGGGTCAGCAACGGCAGACTCACCGCCAGTACGGCGGCCGTGCGCATCAGGACCAGCCGCAGCCCGGCCGAGGGCGTGGCCGCGGTGATCTCGTGCATCGGGTCGGCGTGCGGCCCGTAGGACAGGGCGACCCCGGCGACCGGCACGACCGGGGCGAGGGCCAGCAGCCAGGGCCGTACGTGGGCGAAGCCGGCCCCGTGGGCGAGCGCGACGGCGCCCACGGCGACGAGCAGTACGGCCGGCAGCCAGGCACCGCGCACGGCCGGCCCCAGGGCCCACAGCACGCGCACGGTTCTCGGGCCGGCGGACGGCCACCGGTGCGCCCCCGGCCGGGCTCGGGCCGGGAATCCGGCGGGGCGCGCGGGAGCCGGCGCCCCGGAGACCGGGCCGTGCGCGGGTGAGGCCGTCGGTACGGCCATCGGCACTGCTCCGGGAGCACCGGCCGGCGTTGCCTTGTACGCCTCGGTTCGGGCTGCCGTGTCGATGTGGGGCTGTGTCGTCTCGCGGACGTCGGCCAGGACTGCCTCACGGATGCCGGCCAGGACCGGGCCCGCCGCCGTCACGCGTACCGCCTGCGAGACGCGCCGCGCGCAGCCGGAGCAGGACTCCAGGTGTTTCTCCAGCGACCAGGCGTCCGACTCCGGCAGGGAGCCGTCGGCGTAACGGGTGACGAAGTGGTCGGACGCGTGCCAGCCGGTCATGCCGGACCTCCCATCGCTGACGGGCTCATCTGTGCCAGGATCGCCCGCAGTTCGGCGCGGGCGCGCATCGCGCGGGACTTGACGGTTCCCTCGGGAATGCCCAGCAGCCGCGCGGTCTCACGGGTACTCAGCCCGTCGACGACCGTGGCGCGCAGTACCTCCCGCAGTTCGGGCGAGATCCGGTCGAGGGCGGTGCCCACATCCCCGTACTCCAGCCCCGCCAGCACCCTGTCCTCGGCGGACGGCGACACGGCCCCGGCCGACGCGCCTCCGTCCCACGCCTCCTCCATCGGCGCCGTGCGCAGCCGCGCGGTCCGCTCCTGCGTCCGGTACGCGTCGACCAGTCGCCGTGCGGCGATGGTCCACAGCCAGCCGCCGACCTGCTCGCCGCGGTGTGCGTCCGCCGACCGCCACACCGTGACGAACGTGTCCTGGAGCACCTCCCGGACGGTCTCGGGATCGGCGCAGCGCCGGTTCAGCCGTGCGTACAACCACCCCGCGTGCCGGTCGTACAGCGCGGCCATCGCCGCCGGGTTCCCGCCCGCGACCGCCCTCAGCAGCGCCGCGTCGGAGTCCCCTTCGTCCTTCTCCCGATGGCCCCCCATGGGGCGGAACAGTCTCACACCCCGTCTATCGACGGCCGCGGGGACGCCGGTTCACGGCATCGGCCGGCTCGGTCACCGGGCGACCGCGTACGCCTCCACCGACCACAGCGAGTAGCCGTACCGCGTCGCCCGCTTCTCGCCCTGGACGCGGATGTGGCGGACGCCGGGCTCGTCCACGCGGACGGTCTCCCGGCCGCCCCGGCCGTCCCGGACCGTCGCCGCCGTGCGCCAGGTGCGGCCGTCCGCCGACACCTCCACGCGGTACGCCGACGGGTGCGCCTCCTGCCAGTGCAGCGCGACCTTCCCCAGCCGCACCGGGCGCTCCAGCTCGACCTGCCACCAGGCGCCGGCGTCGACCGGGGACGACCAGCGGGTCTCCGGGTCGCCGTCGTTCGCCGCCGGGGCCGGGAAGTCGGGCGTCTCGTCGGCCGAGGAGCTCGCCCGGCCGGCGCGGGCCAGGTCGGGGCCGGCGGTACGCGGAACGGCGTGGACCGTCAGCGTGCGGGTCGTGCCGGCGAAGGCGAGCCGGACCCCGTACGACCCGGTGGGCGTGCCCGGTTCCACGGTCACCTCGACCGGCACCTCCACCGGTGTGCCGCGCGGGACGGTCAGCGCGTCCTCCGGCACCTGGACGTCGATGCCCTTCGGGGCGTCCACGGTCAGCTTGCCGCGCACCTCGTCGGGACGCAGCGAGCCGAGGGCGGCCGTCAGCCGTCGGGTACCGCCGATGTCGGTGTCCGCGCGGTCGTCGGGCAGTTCCAGGGAGGCGGCGGGCGCGTCCGCGTACCAGGGGACCAGGTGGCGGACCCGGGAGGCGTCGGCGCCGGTGACCCGCACGGAGTCCACCGGGGCGTCGCCGGGCGGCAGTTCGGTGGCGCCCGACGCGGACAGCGCGCCCAGGCGGCGCCATCCCTCGCCCGGCACACGGACCTCCACGGCCCCCCGCGTACCCGGCTCGGTGAGCACCGT
This sequence comes from Streptomyces sp. NPDC051740, assembly GCF_044453165.1. Taxonomy (NCBI): domain Bacteria; kingdom Bacillati; phylum Actinomycetota; class Actinomycetes; order Kitasatosporales; family Streptomycetaceae; genus Streptomyces; species Streptomyces sp. NPDC051740. The sequence continues at coordinate 227,832 of NZ_JBITCL010000002.1, forward strand.
CACGGCGGCCATCGCGCGGGCGCGCGGGAGGTCGAGGACGCCGCGGTCGCCGCCGGACCGCGCGGGCGGCTCGTGGTCGATGCCCGCCCAGCTCTCGTACGCCTTCTGCGCCCGGCTCAGGAACGGGTCCAGCACCCCCTCGCCGACCGTCGCCCGGGAGGACTCCAGTCCCGCCCGCTGCTCGCCCAGCCGCCGGTACGCCGTCCAGGCGGCGCCCGCGTCACCGGCCCGCTGCGCGCGGAACAGGTCCAGGGCCGTGGTGCCCGCCTCGCCGTAACGGGCCAGCCGCCGGGACCACGGGCCGACCTCGGCGGCGAGCCCGGTCCCGGACAGCCGGTCCGGCAGCTCGCGCAGGACGGTGAAGGCCGCCCGCAGCCGCGCCGCCTCCGCCGTCCCGCCCGTGCCGGGGGCGGTCGTACGGGTCCGCCGGAACGCCTCCAGCAGCGGCCGCAGATACGCCGACTCCTCGCCGCCCAGCACCGAGGACGCGGTGTTCCCGGCGAGCGCGGCCAGGGCCTCCCCGCGCCGGGCGTCACCGCCGGCGAGGTCGGCGATCGCGGCCCGCCAGGACTCCTGGGGGCGGTAGTCGCGCGGGTTCCAGGCGAAGTCGGCGGCGGTGAACAGGGGGATGCGGGACGCCTCGGGCTGCTCCATCGCGTTGGCGAGCAGCGCGGCCGAGCCCGCGGCGACGGCCGGTTCGCGGCCCTGGTAGGGGCCGAGGAAGATCCGGCCGGGGGCGTAGTCGTTCACCGGGTAGTTGTCCATGGTCACCAGCGGATGCCCGAACACCTCCCGCGCCTTAGCGAGTTGGCCGCCCGTGATGGTGCTCGGCACCACCCCGACCCCGGTCCACGCCACCTCGACGCCCGCGTCCAGCTCCTTTGCGAGGGCGCGCCGGTACGCCGTCGAGCCGTCCTCGTAGAACTCGGTGGGCATCAGGGACAGGGCGGCGGAGTCCGGGTGGCGCTCCGCCAGGTGCCGGGCCACCGCGTTCGCCACGTGCGCCTGGGCGCGGGCGGCCGCGCCGGGCCCCGACCCGAACCGGCCGGCGTCCGCCCCGCAGTGCCACTCGCTGTAACTGACGTCCTGGAACTGCAGCTGGAAGGCGCGGAAGCCCAGCGCCCACATCGCGTCCAGCTTGCGGGTCAGCGCCCGCAGGTCGTCGTCCGAGGCGAAGCACATCGCCTGCCCCGGCGCCACCGCCCAGCCGAGCGTGACGTGGTCGCGCCGCGCCCGCTCCGCCAGCTCCCGGAACTCCGCCCGCCGCCCGGCCGGGTACGGCTCCCGCCAGCGGGCCTGCCGGTAGAGGTCCTCGCCGGGCGCGTAGAGGTACCGGTTCTGCTTGGTGCGGCCCATGAAGTCCAACTGGGCCAGCCGCTGCCCGTGCGTCCACGGGGTGCCGTAGAAACCCTCGGTGACGCCGCGCACGGCGGTGCCGGGCCAGTCGCGTACGACGGCCGCGGTGAGCGTGGCGCCGTCCGGGCGCAGCAACTGGCGCAGGGTCTGTACCGCGTGGAACTGGCCGTCGCCGTCCGCGCCGGTCAGGGAGACGGCACCCTTGCCGACGGTCAGCGCGTAACCGCCGGCGGGGAGGGCGTGCCGGGGGTCGCCCGGGGCGCGTTCCGTCCCCACGCGCACCACGAGCGCCCCCTCGGGCACCTGTGCGCCGGGGGCGGTGAACCGGAGTGCGCCCGCCTCCCACAGCAGCGCGCGGAGCGCGTCGAGGGCGTACGGGTCGGCCGTCGCGTCCGCGGTCAGGGCGACCTCCTCGGTCACCGCGACCGGGGCGCCGTTCGCGCGCAGGGAGTGCGGCCGCGGCCACACGGACGGCTCCGCCGCCCGCGCCGTGCCGGCGGCCGGGGACGGGGACGCGGTGGTGCCCGGCACGGGCGGCGCGGCCACGGCGGCGGGCGCGGTGCCCAGGGATCCGGCACCCAGGGTTCCGGCGAGGACGGCGAGGGCGAGGGCGGTCCTCCCGGTGTTCGCCGTCCTCCCACGCCTTAGCCGCACGGGGCCCTCCTGGTCGCTCGACGGGCCACCCGGCCCGGTGGCCGGTACGGCCGTGTCCATTCCGTTACCGAGAAGCCCGAGCCCACCATTTCTGCGGTGAACGTGTCAATGAGAGGGGGCGTTGTGGCGCGTTTGTCCCACCGCGAAGGGAGGGGATGGGGGAAGAATGTGATCAGGACCACGTTGGAAGACTTTGTGCGTCTGGCATCGCGCCCCCTGGGTAGGGCTGCGGGATAACCCGCACGACCCGCACGCCCCGCGTGATCCGCGCGCCGTGCTCGACGAGGAGGCCACCTGTGGCTGCACCGGCTCACGTCCCTTCCCCGGCCCTGTCCAAACCCGCGGCGGAGCTCTCCGCCGACTTCGAGGAGCCGCACTTCTGCGTCTTCAGCGCGGAAGGATCCTGCGCCGAGGCGCCGCTGACCAGCGAACCCCCGCTGCCCGACGCCGAACCCCTCACCAGCGAGCCGCCGCTCGCCGACGCCACCCCCCTGACCAGCGAGTCCGACGCCTTCCTGGACGCCTCGGACTCCTCCGGACTCGACTCCTTCCCGGCCCAGTACCGCCCGGAGCCCTAGGGTGAGCGCGCCACGGCCGGCCGAGCCCCCTTCCGAGGACCTGTCCCGGCTCGCCGCCCTGCACGGCGTCGCCACCTCGTACCACCCCTCCCCGGACCGCACGGTCGCGGCCTCGGCCACCGCCGTCACCCTCGCGCTGGCCGCCCTCGGCGTGGACACGGCCACCCCGGAGGCCGTACGCGCCGCACTCACCGCCCGCGAACGGGAACTCGGCGAGCGGCTGCTGCCCCCCACCGTGGCCGGCTGGGGCGCCGACACCCCGGCCGCCCTCACCGCGCTCCCCGAGGGCACCCGGCTGCACGTCCGCACCGAACAGGGCGAGACCCGCGCGTCCGCCGAACACCTCCCGCCCGGCGTGCACGAGGTGACCGCCACCACCCCCGACGGCCGCACCGCCCACGCCCACCTGATCGTCGCCCCGACCGGACTGCCCGCGCCGCCCGGACGCTCGTACGGCCTCCTGGTCCAGCTCTACTCCCTCCTCTCCCGCCGCTCCTGGGGCATGGGCGACCTCGCCGACCTCGGCGAACTCGCCGGCTGGGCCGGACGCGCCCTCGGCGCCGGATTCGTCCAGGTCAACCCCCTGCACGCGGCCGTCCCCGGCCCCCCGACCGATCCCTCCCCCTACCGCCCCTCCTCCCGCCGCTTCCCCGACCCCGTCCACCTGCGGATCGAGGACGTCCCCGAGTTCGCGTACGTCGACGACCGCGACCGCGTACGCGCCCTGCTGGAGCGGGCCGGACGGCTGCGCGAGGCGGTGCTGGACGAGGGCGCCCTGATCGACCGGGACGCCGTGTGGGAGGCCAAGCGGGAGGCGCTGGAACTGGTGCACGAGGTCCCGCTAGGGCCCGGCCGCCGCGCCGCCTACGAGGACTTCCGCGCCGAACAGGGCCAGGCCCTGGAGGACCACGCCACCTGGTGCGCGCTCGCCGAGGCCCACGGCGCCGACTGGCACCGCTGGCCCGCCGCACTGCGCGACCCGCGATCCCCCGGGACCGCCCGCGCCCGGCGCGAGCTGGCGCACCGCGTCGACTTCCACTCCCGGCTCGTCTGGCTCACCGACACCCAGCTCACCGCCGCCCAACGGGCCGCGCGCGAGGCCGGGATGCCGGTCGGGATCGTCCACGACCTCGCCGTCGGCGTCCACCCCGGCGGCGCCGACGCCTGGGCGCAGCAGGAGTACTTCGCGGCCGGCACGTCCGTCGGCGCGCCCCCGGACGCCTTCAACGCGCGCGGCCAGGACTGGGGCCTGCCGCCCTGGCGCCCCGACCGGCTCGCCGACTCCGGGTACGCCCCGTTCCGCGCCCTGCTCAGAGGGCTGTTCCGGTACGCGGGAGCCCTGCGCATCGACCACGTCATGGGTCTGTTCCGGCTCTGGTGGGTCCCCGAGGGCCACCCGCCCACGGAGGGCACGTACGTCCGCTACGAGGCCGAGGCGATGCTCGCCGTCCTCGTCCTGGAGGCGTCCCGGGCCGGGGCGACGGTGATCGGCGAGGACCTGGGGACCGTCGAGCCCGGCGTGCGCGAGGCGCTGCGCGAGCGGGGGGTGTACGGCACGTCGGTGCTGTGGTTCGAACGGGACTGGGACGGCGACCGGCGCCCGCTGCCGCCGGACGACTGGCGCGCGGACTGCCTGGCCACCGCCACCACCCACGACCTGCCGCCGACGGCCGCGCGGCTCAGCGGGGAGCACGTGGAGCTGCGGGACGGCCTGGGGCTGCTCACGCGGTCGCCGGCGGAGGAGCGGGCGGAGGCCGCGGCCGACACGGCGGAGTGGCGGGAGCTGTTCGTACGGCTGGGGCTGATGGGGGCGGGGGCCTCCGAGGAGGCCGAGATCCAGGCCGTCCACCGGTACCTGCTGCGTACGCCGGCCCGGATGATCGGGGTCTGGCTCCCCGACGGCATCGGCGACCGGCGCCCGCAGAACCTGCCCGGTACGTGGGACCAGTACCCGAACTGGAGGCTGCCGGTCGCGGACGCGCGGGGAAGACCGGTGACGCTGGAGGAACTGGCGGGGTCGGCGAGACTCCGGGCACTTATGGATGTGCTGAGGGAGTGATGACACGTACCCGCGGGCAGTCGTGCCGCCCTGAGGGTACCTCCCAGGCCCCTAAGGCACTGGGGGAGGCACGACTGCCCGCGGATCGCGGGGAATGGCGGCGGACGCCCGCGAGGGCGTCTTAACGGCACCCCGCGCGAGCGGAGCCCGACCGCGTTGGATAGTTTGGGCACCGTGGACAAGAAGAACGCCCTGCGCGCCGGCGCCCTGGCAGCCGGTACGACGCTGATGATGCTGCTCATGTCGTCCCCCGCGCTCGCGCTCACCCGCGACGACGGTGACGACCCCGGCACCGGCCTGAGCGTCATCGAGACGCTGGGCCTCTACGTCGTGGCCCCGATCGCGCTGTTCGTGGTCATCGCCGCCTTGGTGATGGTCGGCGACAAGTCGCACAAGAAGAAGGACACGACCAGCTCCAACATCAGCACCAAGGCCGAAGCCAAGGCCTGACCCGGGGCTCACCCGCTCTTGAAGAGGGCGCCGCCACCGTCGTACGCGGGGCCGGCGCCCTCGGCGCTGCCGAAAAGCGCCCTTGCGCGTTCCGCCGCGGCACGATCTCCTCACAGATGGCACCGAGGAGGTCCTGATGAACGGCACCACCCGTACCGTGATCGTGGTCGGCTCCGGTCCCACCGGCCTGCTGCTGGCCGGTGACCTGGCGACCGCCGGCGTCCCCGTCACCGTCGTCGAGAAGCGCGCCCGCGGAATCAGCAACCTCTCCCGCGCCTTCGTCCTGCACGCCCGCACCCTCGAACAGCTCGACGTGCGGGGCCTGGCCGACGAGCTGGAGGCGGTCGGCCGCCCGCTCGACCGGCTGCGCCTGTACGACCGGCTCGAACTCGACCTCCGCGCGCTCCCCTCCCGCTTCCCCCATCTCCTGGTCATCCCGCAGTACGAGGTGGAGAAGGCCCTGCTGCGGCGGGCCGTCGAGGCCGGCGCGGACTTCCGGTACGAGACCGAGGCGACCGGACTGACCCAGGACGCGGACGGCGTGACGGTCAGGACGAAGGGCCCCGGCGGGGAGCGCGGGGAACCGAGGGCCGCGTACGTCGTCGGCGCCGACGGAATGCGCAGCACCGTACGGGAGGCGGTCGGGCTGCCGTTCCCCGGACGTTCCGTCATCCGGTCCGTGGTCCTGGCGGACGTACGGCTCGCCGAGCAGCCGGAGACGCTGCTCACCGTGAACGCCGTCGGGGACGCCTTCGCCTTCCTCGCGCCGTTCGGCGACGGCTACCACCGGGTCATCGGCTGGAACCGGGCCCGCGACGTCCCCGACGACACCCCCCTCGACCTCGAAGAGATCAAGGAGATCACCCGCCTCGCCCTCGGCCGGGACCACGGCATGCACGACGCCCGCTGGATGTCCCGCTTCCACAGCGACGAACGCCAGGCGCCCGCCTACCGCGTGGGCCGCGTCCTCCTCGCCGGGGACGCCGCGCACGTGCACACCCCGGCCGGCGGACAGGGCATGAACACCGGCATGCAGGACGCGGCCAACCTGAGCTGGAAGCTCGCCCAGGTGCTGGACGGCCACGCCCCCGAGTCCCTGCTCGACACGTACCACGCCGAACGGCACCCGGTCGGCCGGGCGGTGCTGCGCAGCAGCGGCGGCATCGTCCGGCTCGCCATGGCCCGGCGTTCCACGACCCTGGCGCTGCGCGCGGCCCTGGCCGCGGTGGTCACCCATGCCGCCCCGGTCCGCCGCAGGGCGCTCGGCCAGGTCACCGGCGTCGGCGTCCGGTACGCCGCGCCCCTCGGCGCCCACCGCATGACCGGCCTGCGCGTCCCCGACGTGGCGCTCGGAGGCGGAGGCCGCCTGCACCGGGCGCTGCGCGGCGGCCGCTTCGTACTGATCACACCGGAGCCGTACGACGACGGGGGCGCCCGAAAGGAACGGCTGGCGGTGGAACGCTGGGCGTCCGGGAACCGCCGTACGACCGTGCTGGTGCGTCCCGACGGATACGTGGCCTGGGCGTCGGACTCCGCCGGCGCGGCCGACGTCGAGGCCGCGCTCGCCGCGCACGTCGGCTGAGGAGGGGCGGGTTCCTACCGCTCGGTCGCGAGCAGCAGCTCCCGCAGCAGACCGGCCAGCTCCCCCGCCCGTTCCCCGTCCAGGGTGGACAGGGCCTCCGTCTGGGCGGCGAGACCCGCGCCGACCGCCGCGTCGATCAGGCGCAGGCCCGCCTCGGTGAGCGTGACCTGCAGTCCGCGGCGGTCGTGCGGGTCGGGGGAGCGGCGGAGCAGTCCCGCGCGCTCCAGCTTGTCGAGGCGGCCGGTCATCCCGCCGGTGGTGAGCATCAGCGTGGCCGAGAGCTGACGGGGGGAGAGGGTGTAGGGCTCCCCGGAGCGGCGCAGGGTGGCGAGGACGTCGAACTCCCCGCGTGAGATCCCGTACTTGGCGTACTCCTTCTCCATCCGGTCGCCCATGGCGCGTGCCAGCCGGAAGACGCGTCCGAAGACCTCCATGCCGGCGGTGTCGAGATCGGGCCGCACCCGCGCCCACTGCTCGATGATCGCGTCGACGGGGTCCTGGGGGCGCTGCTCTGCGGTCATGGACAGGAGTATCCGCCGAGAAAGGGTCACCCGCAAGAAAGTAGCTTGACGGCAAGTAGCTTGCGACTAAGCTACTTGTCATCGACCTACTCGGAAGAGGTGCGCCCGCCATGGCCGCGAACCGTGCCCCCCTCATCGCGCTCACCGCCCTCGCCCCCGTCTCCTGGGGCACCACCTACGCCGTGACCACGGAGTTCCTCCCGCCCGACCGCCCCCTGTTCACCGGCCTGATGCGCGCCCTGCCCGCCGGACTGGTCCTGCTCGCACTCGTCCGGGTGCTGCCGCGCGGGGCCTGGTGGTGGAAGGCGACGGTGCTCGGCGTACTCAACATCGGCGCCTTCTTCCCGTTGCTGTTCCTCTCCGCGTACCGGCTGCCCGGCGGCATGGCGGCGGTGGTCGGCTCGGCGGGCCCCCTGCTCGTGGTCGGCCTCTCGGCGCTGCTGCTGGGGCAGCGGCCGACGGTCCGCAACGTGGTCGCCGGGGCCGTGGCCGCGTTCGGCGTCAGCCTGGTGGTCCTGAAGGCGGCCGGCGCGCTGGACGTGCCGGGTGTCGCCGCGGCCCTCGCCTCCACCGCGTCGATGTCCGCCGGCACCGTCCTCACCAAGCGCTGGGGCCGCCCGGAGGGCGTCGGCCCGCTCGCCCTGACGGGCTGGCAGCTGACGGCCGGGGGATTGCTGATCGCGCCCGTCGCCTTCCTGGCCGAGGGCGCCCCGCCGGCCCTGGACACCCCGGCGATCGGGGGTTACGCGTACCTCGCCCTGGCGAACACGGCGATCGCGTACTGGCTCTGGTTCCGGGGCATCGGCCGTCTCACCGCCACCCAGGTCACCTTCCTCGGCCCGCTCAGCCCCCTCACGGCGGCGGTGGTCGGCTGGGCGGCCCTCGGCGAGAGCCTGACGCCGCTGCAACTGGCGGGCATGGCGCTGGCGTTCGGCGCGACGGTGGCGGGGCAGGGTGCCGCCCCGTCCGTCCGGATGGCCCCTGCGGCATCCGCGTCCTCCCGCGCTGCGTCGCAGGGTGCCGCCGAGGACGCGCGCCGGCGCCCCTCTGCCTCCTCGGTGGAAACCACTTGACGCACCGGAAAGTGGGCGGGTGCTTTCCGCCGCGTCAAGTAGTTCACCGGGTTCCGGCGTGAACGCCCGGGCGTTCACGCCGGGGAGGAACCGGCTCTCTCGGCTGTGATGTAGTGCGTCGCCGCGTCTGCCCTTGCCGAGGCGTGGAGCCGCCCGCGCGACTGTCCGGCGGAGCCGGAGAATGCGAACATCCGTCCCGCGGGTCGCTTGCCCGGGTGGTTGCCGGGTGAATTGCGATTGTGTGTGCGGTGCTCGGACTGGGGTCCGATGTCATGAAACTGGTGGTCCAGGTGAAACTGCTGCCGACGCCCGTGCAGGCGTCGGCTTTGGAGGCGACTCTGCGTGCCTGTAACCGGGCCGCCGTCCATGCCTCCGGTGTCGCTTTCGCCAAGGGCCTCAAGGACCGCAACGGTCTGCAGAAGGAGGTGTACGCGGACTTGAAGACCATCTTCGGGCTGTCCGCGCAGCCGGCGGTCCGGGTGGTGAAGAAGGTCGTTGACGCCTACGCGGCCCTGAAGGCCGGTCTGCGGGCCGGGAGGCTGGGCGCGGCCACCTCCAAGCGGTACCGCAGGGCGGTCGGTACGCCGGTCGCTTTCCGGCCTGAGGCGGTCCAGCCGTTCGACGACCGCTGCCTGTCCTGGCGGTACGACGCGCGCACGGTGTCGATCTGGACCGTGAATGGGCGGATAAAGGGTCTCCGGTTCGCCTGCTCGCCCGAGCAGCTCAAGACGCTGGTGGAGTGCCGCAAGGGGGAAAGTGACCTGGTCCGGCGGGGCGGGACGTGGTTCCTGGTCGCTACCTGTGACATTCCTGAGCCTGAGGTGTACGAGCCGGCCGACTGGATCGGGGTGGACCGGGGGATCGTGAACCTGGCCGCCACTTCCGACGACGCGAGCTATCAGGGCCGCGGTCTGTCCCGCTACCGGCGCTGGCAGGCCCGCAAACGCACCGAACTCCAGAAGAGGAACACCCGCTCGGCCACCCGCCGCCTCGCCTGCCGGGCACAGAAGGAGAAGCGCCATGCCACCCACGTGAACCACAAGATCAGCAAGGAGATCGTGTCCCTCGCGCAACGCACCGGTCGCGGGATCGCCGTCGAAGAGCTCGGCGGGATCCGTGAACGGGTACGGCTTCGCCGCGACCAGCGGGACACCCTCTCCTCCTGGCCGTTCCACCAGCTCGGGCAGCACCTCGCCTACAAGGCCAAGAAGGCCGGGGTGCCGTTCTTGGAGGTGGACGCGCGTCATACCTCGCAGCGCTGTCCGCGCCGCGGGCACACCGAGCGGGCCAACCGGCCTCATCGGGACCGGTTTCGCTGTCGTCGGTGCGGGCTCGCTGGGCCTGCCGATGTCGTCGCCGGGGTCAACGTGCGCGACCGCGCACGCTCGGCGTGGGTGTTCGTCACCGCACCCGCACCCGCCCCCTGAACCACGGGGGCTGGGTGGATGCGACCCGTGACCGCCCTGTCGTAGGGGGCAGTCGGGAGCGCGACGAGGTGTGAACGACCGAGCGCACAAGCCCGGCCGCTCACGGCTGAGAAGGTGACGTCCCAGAAGAGGCGCTCCCCGTCACACCGGAAGCGGTCGGCGGTGATGACGCCGGGGAAGTGGGTGCCACCGACCCGTATGCCCTTTGACTCGCAGCTCATGCGGGGACCGCGGGTGGATGGTTCGGACGACTCCGTCCGGACCATCGCCGGGTTCCTGGCCGGGGGCGGCCGGCAGCGGATAGAGAACAGGGGCGCCCGGCGCAAGCACCGGGCGCCCCTGACGCGCGTACCGGCTAGGACGCCGCCGCGTCCGCCGCCTGGGCGCGCAGGGCGCGTTCCACGCCCGCGCGGGATTCCGAGACCAGGCGGCGCAGGGCCGCGTTCGGCTCGGCGGAGGTCAGCCAGGCGTCCGTCTTGTCGAGGGTCTCGCCGGAGACCTGGACCGTCGGGTAGAGGCCGACCGCGATCTGCTGGGCCATCTCGTGCGAGCGGGACTCCCAGACGTCCGCCAGCACCTCGAAGTACCGGTCCGTGTACGGCGCCAGCAGCTCCCGCTGGTCGGTCTGGACGAAGCCGGCGATGACCGCCTCCTGGACGGCGTTCGGCAGCTTGTCGGACTCGACGACCGAGGCCCACGCCTCCGCCTTGGCCTCCTCGGTCGGGCGGGCCGCGCGGGCGGTCGCGGCGTGCCGCTCACCGGCCGCCGTCCTGTCCCGCTCGTACTCGCCCGCGATCTCCGCCTCGTCGAACCGGCCCACCGCCGCCAGCCGCTGCACGAACGACCAGCGCAGCTCCGTGTCCACGGCCAGCCCCTCGACGGTCTGCGTACCGGCCAGCAGACCCTCCAGCAGGTCCAGCTGCTCCGGCGTACGGGCCGTCGCCGCGAACGCCCGTGCCCACGCGAGCTGGTGGTCGCTCGCCGGCTCGGCGGACCGCAGGTGGGCCAGCGTGGCGTCGGTCCAGCGGGCCAGCAGGGTCTCACGGGCGCCCGGGTCGGCGTACAGGTCGATCGCCAGCTTCACCTGGCGGTGCAGCGACTGCACGACACCGATGTCGGACTCCTTGCCGATGCCCGACAGCACCAGGGACAGGTAGTCGCGGGCGGCGAGTTCCGCGTCCCGCGTCATGTCCCAGGCGGAGGCCCAGCACAGGGCACGCGGGAGGGACTCCGCGAAGTCGCCCAGGTGCTCGGTGACGAACGCCAGCGAGGCCTCGTCCAGACGGACCTTCGCGTACGACAGGTCGTCGTCGTTCAGCAGGACGACCGCCGGGCGGCGCTTGCCGGCCAGCTGCGGCACGGCCGTCAGCTCGCCGTCCACGTCCAGTTCCACGCGCTCGCCGCGCACCAGCTTGCCGGTCGCCCCGTCGAGGTCGTACAGGCCGACCGCGATGCGGTGCGGGCGCAGCGTCGGCTCGCCCTTCGCGCCGGCCGGGAGCGCCGGGGCCTCCTGGCGGACGGCGAAGGAGGTGATGACCCCCTCGGCGTCCGTCTCGATCTCCGGGCGCAGGACGTTGATGCCGGCCGTCTCCAGCCACTGCTTCGACCACGTCTTCAGATCGCGCCCGGAGGTCTCCTCCAGCGCGCCCAGCAGGTCGGACAGGCGCGTGTTGCCGTACGCGTGGCGCTTGAAGTACGCCTGCACGCCCCGGAAGAACTCGTCCTCACCGACGTACGCGACGAGCTGCTTCAGCACGGACGCGCCCTTGGCGTACGTGATGCCGTCGAAGTTGACGAGCACGTCGTCCAGGTCACGGATGTCCGCCATGATCGGGTGCGTGGACGGAAGCTGGTCCTGGCGGTAGGCCCAGGTCTTCATCGAGTTCGCGAACGTCGTCCACGAGTGCGGCCAGCGCGAGCCGGGCGCGGCGGCCTGGCAGGCGATGGACGTGTACGTGGCGAACGACTCGTTCAGCCACAGGTCGTTCCACCACTCCATGGTGACCAGGTCGCCGAACCACATGTGGGCCAGCTCGTGCAGGATGGTCTCCGCGCGGACCTCGTACGCCGCGTCCGTCACCTTCGACCGGAAGACGTACTGGTCACGGATGGTCACCGCGCCCGCGTTCTCCATCGCGCCCGCGTTGAACTCCGGCACGAAGAGCTGGTCGTACTTGGCGAACGGGTACGCGTAGTCGAACTTCTCCTGGAACCAGTCGAAGCCCTGCCGGGTGACCTCGAAGATCGCGTCGGAGTCGAGGTACTCGGCCAGCGACGGCCGGCAGTAGATGCCGAGCGGGACGGACCGGCCGTCCTTCTCGTAGACGCTGTGCACGGAGTGGTACGGGCCGACGATCAGCGCCGTGATGTATGACGAGATGCGCGGGGTCGGCTCGAACGTCCAAACGTTCTCCACCGGTTCCGGCGTGGGCGAGTTGGAGACGACGGTCCAGCCCTCCGGCGCCTTCACGGTGAACTGGAAGGTCGCCTTCAGGTCGGGCTGCTCGAAGCTCGCGAAGACGCGGCGGGCGTCCGGCACCTCGAACTGGGTGTACAGGTACGCCTGGCCGTCGACCGGGTCGACGAACCGGTGCAGGCCCTCACCCGTGTTGGTGTACGCGCAGTCGGCGCTCACCCGGAGGATGTTGCGGCCCTTCAGCAGGCCGGGCAGGGCGATACGGGAGTCCGCGAAGACCTCGGCGGGGTCGAGGGAGTCCCCGTTGAGGGTCACCTCGTGCACGGTGGGGGCCACCAGGTCGATGAAGGACTCCGCGCCGTCGCCGTCCTCGGCGACGTCGAAGCGCACCGTGGTCACGGACCGGTAGGTGCCTCCCCCACTCTCGGCTTCGCCCGAGCGGGAGGTGCCCCCACCCTGCGCGCCGGAGAGGTCGAGATCGATCTCGTACGAGTCAACGGTCAGCAGCTTCGCCCGCTGCCGCGCCTCTTCGCGAGTCAGGTTTGTGCCAGGCACGCGGTCATCTCCTCGATATGTGTGGGTTGCGCCATCCTTCCACGCGACATCGGGATGAGGCGATGACCGAGCCGGACCATGGGGATTCCCCTGTGTCGTCCGGCGGGCGAGGGGTGCGGCTCCGACGAAAGCCGGCTGCCCAAGGACTCCAAGGCGCAGTGCGAGCAGGTGCGCGCCGTCGCACCGCAGCGTCTGCTGCAACGGGTCGGCGTCGTCCCCCGACAGCGCATGGCCGATATCGACGTGGCGCTGCGGTGGCACCTGGCGCTCTGAGCGCCCCGAGGGAGCGCCCCACCGGTGGGGCGCTCCCTCGGTTCGGTCATGCCCGCGGTGTTACGCGCTCAGCTCCGCCGCCACCAGCTCCGCGATCTGTACGGCGTTCAGCGCCGCGCCCTTGCGGAGGTTGTCGTTGGAGACGAACAGCGCGAGGCCGTGCTCCACCGTCTCGTCGGGGCGGATCCGGCCGACGTACGACGGGTCCTGGCCGGCGGCCTGGAGCGGGGTGGGGATGTCGGTGAGGACGACACCGGGGGCGTCCGCCAGCAGCTCGGTCGCGCGCTCGGCGCTGATCGGGCGGGCGAAACGGGCGTTGATCTGCAGCGAGTGCCCGGAGAACACCGGGACGCGCACGCACGTGCCGGAGACCTTCAGCTCGGGGATCTCCAGGATCTTGCGGGACTCGTTGCGCAGCTTCTGCTCCTCGTCGGTCTCGTTCAGACCGTCGTCGACGAGGTTGCCGGCCAGCGGCAGCACGTTGAAGGCGATGGGGCGCTTGTAGACGCCGGGCTCGGGGAAGTCGACCGCCGCGCCGTCGTGGGTCAGCTTGTCGGCCTCGTCGATCACCTTCTGCGCCTGGCCGTGCAGCTCCGCGACGCCCGCGAGGCCGGAACCGGACACGGCCTGGTACGTGGCGACGACCAGCGCCCGAAGGCCCGCCTCCGCGTGCAGCGGACGCAGGACCGGCATCGCGGCCATCGTCGTGCAGTTCGGGTTGGCGATGATGCCCTTGGGGCGGTTCGCGATCGCGTGCGGGTTCACCTCGGAGACGACGAGGGGGACCTCGGGGTCCTTGCGCCAGGCGGAGGAGTTGTCGATCACGACCGCGCCCTGCGCGGCGACCTTCTCGGCCAGCGCCTTCGAGGTCGCGCCGCCCGCGGAGAACAGCACGATGTCCAGGCCGCTGTAGTCGGCGGTGGACGCGTCCTCCACCGTCACGCCGTCCAGCTCCGTGCCGGCCGAGCGGGCCGAGGCGAACAGGCGCAGCTCCGTGACCGGGAAGTTCCGCTCCTTGAGGATCCTGCGCATGACCGTGCCCACCTGACCGGTGGCTCCGACGATTCCGACCCTCACGGCGACTCCCTAATTTGTCCTGATTCGTATCCGAATGCCTGGCCGAGGCTCTTCCATGATGCGGCCGACCACGGCCCGCCTGTCCAATTCTTTGCGGATCCCGCTCGCGAAGTGGGACACACCGGTGGCGGCCACCGGTTGCGGACCTTCGGCCGTCACGCCCCTGAGCTGCAGAAATTCAGCCGTCGGGGGCTGTGGACCGCAAGGTCCCCTGCCCGGTCCGGTCCCGGCCACACGGAGGTGTGACGTACGCCTCGACCGGATCCGGAGAACCCGGCCGAACGTTCCGGGCGGAAGCGGCGTCGTAGGGGAAACAGTGTGAGGGGGGTGGCCGGTGCTGCGCGGAAGGATCCGGCGCGGCCGGGGGCCGTCGTCCGTCGCCACGGACGACGACCCGCTGGACGCGGCGCAGGAACGCCGGGTGCGGGCGGTGCTCGCACTGGGCGGGGTACCGCAGGCGGACCTGCCGGACGGGGTGCAGCAGGTCCGCCTGCGGCTGCTGGAACGCGCCGCGAGCGGACGGGAGGCGCCACGGGACGTCTCGGCGTGGGCGGCGGTCGTCGCCTCCAACCTCGCCATGGACTGGCACCGGGCCAAACGCCGCCAGGAGCGGCTGGGCGAGCGCCTCGCCGCGCTCCGTCCGGCGGAGACGGCCCCTTCCGGCGAGGAGACCAGCCTGCTCTCCCTCGCCGTGGCCCGCGGCCTGGACGAGCTGCCCGACGCGCAGCGCCAGGTGGTCGTGCTGCGCTTCTACGCCGACCTGCCGGTCCGGTCCATCGCCGAACAGCTCGGCGTCCCGGAGGGCACGGTCAAGAGCAGGCTGCACACGGCGGTACGCGCCCTGCGCGCCCGCCTGCACGAGGACGAGGTGGTCTGACATGCCCGCCCACGACGAACACCGGGACGCCGGGAACGCCCAGAACGCCGAGTACGACGGCATGGACGCGCTGATGGCCGCCATCCTCGACGAGCCGCTGCCCGCGCGGGCCCGGCAGGACCCGGCGTTCACGGCCGCGCACCGGGCGGCCGCCGCCGACGTCGCCGTACTGAGGGAGCGGCTGGCACTGATCGGGGACGCCCTCGCGGCCCCCGGCGAGGAGACCGCGGACGGGGCAGTCGCCCGGCCGGCGGTGAGGACCCCGGCCGGCGGGCGTCCCGGCACCGTGCGCGGCCCCCGCGGGCCGCACCGCGGCCGGCGCCGGCCCCTCAAGGCCGCCCTCGGCGCCCTCGTGGCCGCCGCTGCCGCCACCGTCGTCGTCGGTACGGGGTGGCTCGTGACGCAGGCCGGGGGAGTGTCCGACTCGGACGCGGGCAGTTCCGCCGCGCGGGCCGACTCCAAGGAGGCGGGCGGGGAGGAGGCGGCCGGGGTCGCCTTCGGCAGCCCCCGCTACCTCGCCTGCGCCCGCCTCGTCGCCGAGGGCACCGTACTGGCGGTGGACCCGGTGCCGGGGGCCGAGGCGGAGCGCGTCACGCTGAGGGCGAGCCGCTACTACAAGGGCGAGGGCGAGGTCGCCTTCCTCCGGGACCTCCCCGGCGACACCCCGCTGCGCGAGGGCGATCTCGTGCTGGTCGGCATGCCACCCGACGGCGTCCACCCGGACACGGTGGTCGCCGGTGAGGCGGCCATCGCCCCCGAGCGGGCCCGGATCATCGCCTCGCTCCCCGAGTCGCGCACCCTCACCTGCGACTGAGTACGGCGAAGGGGCGGGCGTCCACGGAGGACGCCCGCCCCTTCGCCGTCCCGCGCGGTCCGGGAAGCCCCGCGGACCGGGCCGGCGCCCGGAGGACCGCACCACCGAACCACCCCGGGAGAAAGGCCGAAACCCGGTCAACCACCTGGGCCGGCGGCAACCCCGCCGGCCCGTCCGCGGTCCCTCCCCGCGACCATGCCCGATGAACAGGGGAGACACGAGCATGCGGATGCGGACGACAGCGGTGGCGGCGGTGGCCCTTTCGGCGGCCCTGGCGGTCCCCGCCGTGGCGGCGCCCTCGGACACCGGGGCCCGAACGGGGAACACCACCGCCGCCACCGGCACCGGCGACCACCGGGCGACCCACCGGGCGATGAAGGCCGCGGTCGCCGCGGGCGTGCCCGGTGTGACCGCGACGGCGCGGGACGGGAGGGGCACCTGGGCGGCGACGGCCGGGGTGGGCGACCTCCGCACGGAACGGAAGCGTTCCCCGCAGGACCACTACCGGGTCGGCAGCATCACCAAGACCTTCGTGGCGACGGTGCTGCTGCAACTGGAGGCCGAGGGGAAGCTGTCCCTGGACGACACCGTCGAGACCTGGCTGCCCGGCCTGGTGACCGGCAACGGCCACGACGGCACCCGGATCACCCTCAGGCAACTGCTGAACCACACCAGCGGCGTCTTCAACTACACGGAGGACGAGGACTTCGGCCGCACGTACTTCACGAAGGAGGGCGGCTTCCTCGAGCACCGCTACGACACCCTGGCCCCGGAGGAACTCGTACGGATCGCCCTGGCCCACGAGCCGCACTTCGAACCCGGCGCCTCCTGGCACTACTCCAACACCAACTACGTCCTGGCCGGCATGGTGATCGAGAAGGCCACCGGCCGCCCCTACGGCGAGGAGGTCCGCCGGCGCGTCGTCGACCCCCTGCACCTGACCGCCACCTCGGTCCCCGGCACCCGTGCCTCCCTGCCCCGCCCCAGCAGCCGCGCCTACTCCAAACTGGCACCGACCGCGACCGGCCCCACGTACGACGTCACGCGCATCAACCCGTCCCTCGCCCACTCGGCGGGCGAGATGATCTCCGACTCCAAGGACCTGAACCGCTTCTACCGCGCCCTGCTGACGGGCCGGCTGCTCCCCCGGGAGCAGTTGAACGAGATGACCACCATGGTCCCCGTGGACGCCACCCGCGCCTACGGGCTGGGCCTGATGAGGACCACGCTGAGCTGCGGCGTGGCCGTCTGGGGCCACGGCGGCGGCATCCACGGCTCCGTGTCCGAGGCCGTCACGACGAAGGACGGCCGGCACTCCCTGGCGTTCAACTTCAACGGTGACTGGACGGGCGACACCGAGGCGGTGATCGAGGCGGAGTTCTGCGGCGACTGACGCCCGCGGCCCGGACACACGGGAGGGGCCACCGGGCGACGGTTCCCGGCGGCCCCTCCGCCCCCCTCCTGACGGTGCCGCCCCGGCCCCCTACCGGGGCAGCACCACGACATACGCCGACGGGTCGCGGTCGGCCGAGGCGATCAGCGCCGTACGGACCACCGCCGCCTGCTGCTCCATCGCGTCCCGGAGCCCCCGCGGGGTGACGTGGACGACCGTGATGCCGAGGCGCTCCAGGTGCTCGCGCCTGCGGGCGTACTCCGACCACTCGGCCTCGTCGTCGGGCCGCCGGCCCGGGCGCGGCGCGCGGGTGTCCAGCTCCACCGCCACCGCGTGCTCCGGCCAGTACGCGTCCACGCCGCCGAGGTGGGGTCCGCCCGGCAGCCGCAGGTCGACGTTCCAGCACGGGTCGGGCAGGCCGTGCTCGCGCACCATCCGGTACAGCCGGGACTCCGCCAGCGTCCGCCCCTCGGCCAGCAGCGAGTCCACCGCGTCCACCACGTGCGGCCGGTTCAGCAGCTTCGCGGCGGTCAGTTCGCGCACCACCGCCGCCGGGTCGCAGAAGCCGCCGCGCACCGCCTCCGTGAGCAGCCCGCGTACCGTGCCCGCGTCCTGCAGGCCGGCCACGGCGTCGGCCAGCGCACGCGGGACCGGGGCCACCGGCAGGCCCGTGATCTGCTCCGGGACGGGCAGCTCGGGGGTGCGGACGATCCGGGCGCAGCCCGTCGAGCGCAGCCGGCGCAGCCGCGGGACCAGCACGTCGAAGGCATCCAGGGACGGCAGCGGGGGAGTGGAGGAGAAGCCGTGCAGGGTCAGCGCGGCCGGCCCGGTGATCATCGCCTCCCCGTAGGCGGACGCGGGAGGGCTCTCCGTACCGGGCTGCACGGGGACGCCCGCGGTCCGCTCCCGTGCCGCGTACATCAGCACCGCGTGCAGCCGCTCCTCGCTGGTCGGCGGGCCGGGGTGGAGCAGGACGACGCCCGGGAGCAGTTGCAGCCAGGGCCCGCCGGGGCGGCACTGCTCGTTTGCCTTCGCGGCCGAGACGCCGTGGGCGCGCAGTTGCGCGTGGGTCAGCACCCGGCGTCCGGCACCGGCGGAGAGGTGGTGCAGGGGGCGGGGGGAGAGCGGGGTGTTGTGGTTCATGCCCGGCAATTTCCCGCCTCCGAGCCGGCTCCGAACCCCTGTTACAGGCTCGTCGACAAATGAGGACAAGGCGGCACTGAAGGACGCGTGTTCGGGTACCGGAAACCCCTGGTCCGTTCGGGTGCGGACCAGGGGTTACGGGCATCTTGTAACGGTGACGGAACGGCCGGTCGCGGCACTCAGCGATCGGCGGCGGCCGCGTCGCAGGCCTGGCCGCGCAGGGCGCGGGCCAGGTCGTCGCGGGACTCCAGGACCAGGCGGCGCAGGGCCGGGGCCGCGTCCTCGTGGGACGTGAGCCACGCGTCCGTCGCGTCCAGCGTCGCCCGCGAGTCCTGGAAGGAGGGGAACAGGCCCCGCACCACGTCCATGCCGATCTGGATCGACCGCTCGGTCCACACCCGCTCGATCGCCGCGAAGTACTTCTCCGCGTACGGCGCGAGCAGCTCCCGCTGGGACGCCTGCGCGAAGCCCGAGATGGTGGCCTCCACCAGCGCGTTGGACAGCGCGTCCGACTCCACGACCTGCGCCCAGCACTGCGCCTTGACCGCCGCCGACGGGCGGGCGGCCAGACAGCGC
The DNA here is from genome assembly GCF_044453165.1 of Streptomyces sp. NPDC051740. NCBI lineage: Bacteria > Bacillati > Actinomycetota > Actinomycetes > Kitasatosporales > Streptomycetaceae > Streptomyces > Streptomyces sp. NPDC051740. The sequence goes on from NZ_JBITCL010000002.1 coordinate 246,656, forward strand.
ACGTGGTGCCGCTTGCCGGACGCGGTGTCGTCCCGGGCCAGCTCCGCGTCCAGCCGCTTCTCGTCCGCCACGCCGTGCGCGGCCAGCGGCTCCAGGAACGCCCAGCGCAGCTCCTGGTCGACCTCCAGGCCCGGCAGGGTCACCGTGCCGTCGAGCAGCGAGGTCAGCAGCTCGAAGGCGGCCGGCACGTCGGCCACGCGCGCGAAGAACCGCGCCCACGCGAGCTGGTGCTCGCTGCCCGCATCGGGGGAGTACATCTGGATGGAGGCGACTTGGCACAGCTCCCGTCCGGCCTCCGCCCGCCGCTCGGCCGCGGTGTAGTGCACCGCCGCCGACTCCGCCCACGCGTGCAGCATCTGCAGTACGCCGATGTCCGTCTCCCGGCCCGCGAACTTCACCACCAGGCCGATGAACTCCCGGGCCGGCAGCAGCGCGTCCCGCGTCATGTTCCACAGCGCCGACCAGCACAGGGCGCGGGCCAGCGGGTCGGTCATGTGGCCGAGATCGCGCCGCAGCGCCGCCAGCGAGGTCTCGTCGAACCGCGTCTTGCAGTACGTCAGGTCGTCGTCGTTGACCAGCACCAGGTCAGGCGCCTCGGCGCCCGCCAGCTCCGCCACGACCGTACGCGCGCCCTCGACGTCCGTCTCGGCCCGCGCGTACCGCTCCAGCGCCGGCGGCCCCCCGGCGTCCTCGGTGCGCCGGTACAGGCCCACCGCCACCCGGTGCGGGCGCAGTTCGGGGTGCGACTCGGCGGCCTCCTGCACGATCGCCAGCTCGTCGATCCTGCCGTCCTCACGCAGCAGCACCTGCGGGGTGAGGGAGTTGACGCCGGCCGTCTGCAGCCAGGCCCGCGACCAGGCGGCCATGTCCCGCCCGCTGGTCTCCTCAAGGACCGACAGCAGATCACCGAGCCGGGTGTTGCCGTACGCGTGCCGCTTGAAGTAGCGCCGGGCGCCCTCCAGGAACGCGTCCTGACCGACGTACGCCACCAGCTGCTTGAGCACCGAGGCGCCCTTCGCGTACGTGATGCCGTCGAAGTTGAGCTTGGCGTCCTGGAGGTCGCGGATGTCGGCGGTGATCGGGTGCGTGGAGGGGAGCTGGTCCGCGCGGTACGCCCACGCCTTGCGGCGGTTGGCGAAGGTGATCCAGCCGTCGGTGAAGCGGGTCGCGCCGACCAGCGAGAACGCGCCCATGAAGTCCGCGAAGGACTCCTTCAGCCACAGGTCGTCCCACCACTCCATGGTGACCAGGTCGCCGAACCACATGTGCGCCATCTCGTGCAGGATGACGTTGGCCCGGCCCTCGTACGACGCCCGCGTGACCTTCCCCCGGAAGATGAACTCCTCCCGGAAGGTCACCATCCCCGGGTTCTCCATCGCGCCCAGGTTGTACTCGGGCACGAACGCCTGGTCGTACTTGCCGAACGGGTACGGGTAGTCGAAGTGGTCGTGGAAGAAGTCCAGGCCCTGCTTGGTCACCAGGAACACGTCGTCGGCGTCGAAGTGCGGGGCGAGACCCTTGCGGCACATCGCGCCGAGCGGGATCTCCAGCCGCGTGCCGTCCCCGAGGACCCGCTCGTAGGAGTCGGTCACGTAGTGGTACGGGCCGGCCACCACGCACGTGATGTACGTCGAGATCGGCTTGGTCTCCGCGAACCGCCACACCCCGTCGGCGAGTTCACCGGCCCCGTTGCTCCACACCGTCCAGCCCTCGGGGGCGCGCACCTCGAAGCGGTAGGGCGCCTTGAGGTCGGGCTGCTCGAAGCCCGCGAAGACGCGACGGGAGTCGGCCGGCTCGTACTGGGTGTAGAGGTACACCTCGCCGTCCTCGGGGTCGACGAAGCGGTGCATGCCCTCACCGGTGCGGGAGTAGGCGCACTGCGCGTCGACGACGAGCTCGTTCTCGGCGGCCAGGTCCTCCAGCAGGATCCGCGAGCCGTCGAAGACCTGGCCGGGGTCGAGGTCCCGCCCGTTGAGGGAGACGGCCGTCACGGCCGGTGCGATCAGGTCCGCGAAGCTGCTCGCGCCCGGTTCGGCGCAGCGGAACCGGACGGTGGTGACGGAGCGGAAGGCGCGCGGCTCCCCGCCGCTGTGCTCGCCGACCGCCGAACGCAGGTCCAGGGACACCTCGTACCCGTCGACGGACAGCAGGGCTGCCCGCTCCCGGGCCTCGTCACGGGTCAGGTTCTCACCGGGCACGGGCGGACTCCTCATGCGTCGTCGACATGGATGATCAGGACCGATCCTGCCATGCGCTCCTGACACGGGGCGGGCGGGAATGGCCGGGACCCCTCACGATGTTCGCAGGGACGACCTTTTCCTTTCCTGAGGAGAGACATGCCGGACAAGACGACCGCCACGCCCGTCGACTTCTGGTTCGACCCGCTGTGCCCCTGGGCCTGGATGACCTCCCGCTGGGTGCTGGAGGTGGAGAAGGTGCGGGACATCGAGGTCCGCTGGCACCTGATGAGCCTCGCCGTCCTCAACGAGGACAAGCTCGACGAGCTTCCCGCCGAATACCGCGAGATGCTGGAGGTCAAGGCCTGGGGCCCGGTCCGGGTGGTCATCGCGGCCCAGCGGGAGCACGGCGCGGAGGTGCTCGGCGACCTCTACACCGCGCTCGGCACCCGCATCCACAACCAGGGCGAGGGCCCGGGCCGGGAGACGGTCGCCGCCGCCCTGAAGGACGTCGGCCTGCCCGAGTCCCTCATGGAGCACTGGGACTCCACCCCCTACGAGCCCGAGCTGCGCGCCTCCCACAAGGAGGGCATCGAGAAGGTGGGCCAGGAGGTCGGCACCCCGGTCATCGCGGTCCCCGGACCCGACGGCGAGGAGATCGCCTTCTTCGGCCCGGTCGTCACCCCGGCGCCCAAGGGCGACGAGGCCGCCCGCCTGTGGGACGGCACCCTCGCGGTGGCCTCCGTCCCCGGCTTCTACGAGATCAAGCGCTCCCGGACGAAGGGGCCGGACTTCAGCAACCTGTGACGGTCACTCGATCACGGGCACTTTGATCGGCGCGGCGAAGGGCTTCTTGTTGAAGCCGGTGCGCAGGTTGCGGCACTGCTTGCCGGTGTCGGGGTCGAGCACGTTCACACAGAGCCAGAACTCGCCGACCCCGGACCGGCCGAGCCGTTCCTTGAGCCAGTCCTCCTCCTTCTTGTTCAGCTGACGGTGTTGCTGGTCCCCGTCGCAGGTCCAGCAGTAGTCCCTCATCGTCCTCTGTGTCGCCATTGCGCAACCATGGCCCGGATTGCCGCATACCGGAAGCCCCCGCGAGTCCTGTCCTCGCGGGGGCTTCCCTCTTTCCACCTGCCGGGTGAACGGTGAGAAGACGATCACGAGGCAGGACACTTATTGCGCATGACTCGCAACTGCACGCTAACAGCGGAAGGGGTCGTCCGTGAGCCCCGGTACGCGAAACGGCCCCCGCGTGTTCACACGAGGGCCGCCGGGTCGGGCGTCGGCTCCGGGCGCGCGCCCGCTGCCGGGCGTATCCCCCGGCCGTCGGTAGCCGATGCGCGAGGCGCCGTAGGCGCGGGCGTTCGTCGCGGACGGCGGGCGACGTGGTGCGAGGTGTCGCACAGCCTGTTTGGTGGATCCCTACAGCCGCCGTACCACCCGGAGGTGTCGGCGAAACCACCTCACCTCAGTGACCGGCGTCACCCCAGGCCCCTCATCATCCCCGCCCTTTGTCAGGAGCCCACCAAGACCGCGTCGGCGCCTTTGTCGAGCGCTGACGGTGATCGGCGCGCGGGCGCCGGTATAGCGTCGCGGTGTCCCCAACTGCCCTCACCCCGCGGAGACCCCATGAGCACCGCCACCGTCACGTCCGTCCGGTCCGGACAGGTCCTCGCGGACCTCGTCCCGGCCTCCCGTGTCCGGAACGCCGCACTCGTGCTCGGCGGCGCCGCGCTCACCGGCCTCGCCGCCCAGATCGCGGTGCCCGTCCCCGGCTCCCCGGTGCCGGTGACCGGCCAGACCTTCGCGGCGCTCCTCGTCGGCACCGCCCTCGGCGCCCGCCGCGGCTTCGCCTCCCTCGCGGTGTACGCGCTGGTGGGCGCGGCCGGCGTGCCGTGGTTCGCGGAGGGCAAGTCGGGGATGGGCATGCCGTCCTTCGGTTACGTCCTCGGCATGCTGCTGGCCTCCGTCGTCGTGGGCGCGCTGGCCCGCCGCGGCGCCGACCGCTCCGCCTGGCGCACGGCGGGCACCATGGTGCTCGGCTCGGCGATCATCTACGCCGTCGGCGTGCCCTACCTGGCCCTCGCCACCGGCATGTCCGCCTCCGCCGCGATCGCGGCCGGCCTCACCCCGTTCCTCATCGGCGACGCCCTGAAGGCGGCCCTGGCGATGGGCGTGCTGCCGACGGCCTGGAAGTTCGCCGACAAGCGGTGATCTCCCGGGTTCCAAGGCGAGAGGCGGGGGGGGGGGGGGGGGGGGGGGCGGCCGCGCCCCCCCCCCCGGGGGGGGGGGGGGGGGGGGCGCGGGGGGGGGGGCGCGGCGCGGGCGGGGGGGGGGGGGGGGGGGGGC